>JAQWRY010000066.1 GCA_029243485.1 Candidatus Binatia bacterium
GACATCCAGCTTGGGAAGCTGGACGTCAGAAGGCTGACCCCGGCCGCGCTGCACCGTCCGCCGGCGAGATCCACGAACGCCACCGTCCGCCACGCGCACGAAGCCTAGCCAAAGCTCTGTCCCTCTCCACGGCCCGCGTGATATCTCCCGACCGTGGCGAAGAGAATCACACCAACCCTGCCGATCTGCCTCATGGTACTGCTCTTCTTGGCGAGCTGCTCGGACGTCGACCTCCCGGGCGGCAGCGAAACGGCTACCCCCAACTCCAAGAGCGAGTGGACGATGCTGGGCGGCGATCTCGCCTCGACGTTTCATAACCGGGCCGAGCAGAAAATCTCGCCGGAGAACGTCGGCCAGCTCCGGAAGCACTGGGAGTTCAAGCCCGCCGCACAAGCCAACGGAACTCCCGCCATCGTCGATGGAGTCGTGTACGCGACGTCCAACGGCGGCAGCTACGCACTCGACGCCGACAGCGGCCAGGTCCTCTGGCAGAACCTCGATCTGCGGGCGACGTCGTCGCCGACCTTCGACGACGGATCGCTCTTCATTCACGGTGTCCGCGGCGATCTCGCCCGGCTGGATGCCGGCACCGGGGCGGTAGTGTGGACGACACGGAGCGACGAAAACCCGTTCACCTCGGGCTACTCCTCGCCAACCGTCGTGGATCGATACGTGATCATCGGCGTCTCCTCCAATGAGGAAGGCACAGCGGCGAGCGACGCCACGTTCCGCGGGGCCGTCGTCGCCTTCGACCGCGAGACCGGCGAGCGACTGTGGCGTCACGATACGGCGGTCGCGCCTTACAACGGAGTCGGCGTCTGGTCGACGGTCACTATCGACATGGAGACACGACGGGTCTTCGCCACCTCGGGGAACAACTACACGGGACAGGCCGGACCAGCCTCCGATGCGATCTTCGCCCTCGACCTCGATACCGGAGACTCGATCTGGACGACGCAGCTCACCGAGGGCGACGTCTTTACCGTTCTGAACGCGCGCGGGCCCGACAGCGACTTCGGAACGAATCCGACCCTGTTCGAGGTGGAGTCGAACGGGGTCACCCGCCGGATGCTCGGGGCAGGCCAGAAATCCGGGGTGTTCTGGGCCCTCGATCGCGATACCGGTGAGGTCGTCTGGGAGACCCCTCTCACCAGCGGCAGCGAACTCATCGGAGGCGTGTTGAACAACGGCGCGTACGATGGCGAACGCATCCTCGTCGCCTCCAACGAGCGTTCGACTGGCGACGGCACACTCTTCGCGCTCGACCCCGCGACGGGTTCCGTACTCTGGCAGCAGCCGCTCGCGAGCTGGGTCTGGGCGCCAATCACGATTGCGAATCAGGTGGCGTTCGTCGCCACCTCGGATCAGATGCGTGCCTACGACGTCGCAAACGGGGAAGAGCTGTTCGCGTTTCCGTCGGAAGGAACGATCACGTCCGGCGCTGCGGTCGCCGACGGGCGGGTCTACTTCGGTAGCGGCATGGCCTACATCGTGGGTGCTCCCACCAGTCGCGTCTACGCTCTCTCGCTTCCGGGCGACGATCCCGGCCCGGCGCCGGAACCAACGCGGACGCCCGACGCGGGCGACGCGACGTTCACGGTGGTCTACGAGGAGATCTTCGTCGGGTCGGGCTGCGCCAGCGGCAGCTGCCATGGGGCCAACGCGGGTAGGCTCCCGCTCGCAACGCAGCGCGAAGCCTACGACGCGCTCGTCGGTGTGATCGCGCGCGGCGAGGCGTGTGGGGTTCTGCCGACACTCGGTACGAGCTGGATTCGTGTCGATCCCGGCAACCCCGACGGTAGTCTTCTCTACGACAAGGTCGCGTCCGCCCAACCGATCTGTGGAGATCGCATGCCGATCTCGAGCGCACTCGACCCGGCCCAGGTCGAGCTCATTCGAGGATGGATCGGCGCGGGCGCGCTGAACAACTAATGGCAAGCCCTGCGCCCAACTTCTGAGCCGGAGCGCTCACGGCGCTCGTCGACTTGCGCACGAATCGAGATGCCTCCACCCACCGAGTGGCCGGAACCGCCGATTCGCCTTTTGTTTGACAGAACCCCGCTCGCCGCTGCAGGTTTCACGGATTGGCCGACGCGCTAGCGACCGAGAGCTTCCGATTCACTTCTCCGTACCTACGACTACGTACTCGGCCCGGGTCTTTATGCGGTGTCGTGTACGTCGTCAAAGACGTCGGGATCAGTGGGCCTGATTTATAAGAGACACTTCCGGCACGTTTGCCCGCCTAGGCCGCACGTAGATTCTGCCGCTTACGACGAGCCATCGTCTTGTTCTTGATCTGTTCGCGGCGCATCAGGATCGCGGTGCGCCGCCCATGATATGCATCGGCTGGAGTCACGTTGTTTAGTGACTCGTGGTTGGGAAGACCAGGAGCGCGGGATGCGCCATCACTTCGCCACCCTGATGCCGATTCTGACGAGCGGCGCTCGTAGAAAGTTCGAGTCGGCGCTTTCGCGACTCGCGGCCCTGCGGCGGGCACACGAAGCAGCTCGCGAGACCATCGCGGAACGAGCGAACCTGCCTCGACTCTGCGCAAAACCCGATCCCGATCTGGTCTACACCTACGTCCCCGATGAGTGTGGCCACAACGCCAAAGGCTACCGGGATGTGCAACACCCGGGCGAAAAGTTGCCGGGAGTCAAACGAGTAGTTGTGATCGGCGACTCCGTGGCAGAAGGCGGTGGAGTTCGCCTGTTCCAAGGGTTCGCGAGCCAACTAGGGAAGCAACTCTCGCGCGGCGGCTCCATGAGGCGCTACGATGTCGGGTGGAAAGACAGTCCCCTCCATCGGATAGGTGATCCGAAACGCCGGGGCGTCCGCATTCACGGCCGGGTCGGCAACCGCTTCCGCAGCTGCCGCCATTCCCGGAACGCGAACGGCGGCAGCCGTCTAGTGGAGTCGGCGGTACGCCTCGAGGGACATCCTGAGCATGACGCGGGCATTGCCGAGCCGCTTATTCATCTTCGTGTCGCCGTAGGTCCGTTCCATGTAGTGGACCGGGAGATCGAGGTGGCGCAGGCCGAGCCGGGCCGCGCCGAAGATCAGTTCGTAGTCGCCCCAGCGATCGTTCGTTCCCCAGGACCCCCGCAGCGGGCGCATCCGCTCGTAGTCCCGTCGCCAGACCGCCTTCGTTCCACAGAGGGTATCGGAGATGTCCTGACCGAGTACGAAGCCGAACAGCATGCTGAACAGCTTGTTGCCAAAGACGTTCAGCAGCCGCATCGCCTGGTTCCGCATCGGGTAGACCATGCGCGTGCCGTTGATGAATTCGCCCCTTCCGTCGACCAATGCCTGATAGAACTTCGGGAGTTCCTCCGGTGGAACCGCCAGGTCGCCGTCGAGGATCATGAGGATGTCGCCTTCGGCCGCGTCGAAGCCGGCCCAGACGTTCTCGGCCTTGCAGATACCAGGCCCCTCGACGAGCCGGATGTTCCGATCTGGGTTCTCGCGTTGAAGGCGTCGGACCTCGTCGGCCGTACCGTCCGTGGAGCGGTCGTCGCAGAACACGAGCTCGGTGTGCGCACCCATCTGCGGCGTTCGTCGGACGGCGGCTTCGATGTTCCCGAACTCGTCCTTGCACGGGATCACGACCGAGACGGTGACGTCCTCGGCGCGCTGTGCCGGTTCGGGCGTTGGGCGTAGAACCAGCGCCTGGGTGAGGCAGAGTCGCTCGAAGAGTGGGAGCTTCGCGATGCCGCCATTCAACAAAGTGCCGACCAGCGGTGTCGGAAACGGCCACAGCGTCTTGCGATATCGGCGGACGGGTTCGTAGCCCGCGAGCTGGGCCAACTGAGCGAGATGCTGAAAGCTGAGCCAGCTTTGCTTGGGTTGCTCGCGTTTCATGCCGAGGCGCTCTGCCAACTCCGCGAGCGGCTGCCACAAGAAATTGTAGAACACGATGACGATTCGCGTGTCGGGCCGGCAATTCGGTCGCAGGTTCTCGAGCGTTCCTTGAACATCGAACAGCTCGTTCACGGCGTCGACGATCAGGATGTAGTCGAAGGTTCCGTCGACCTCGGGA
The DNA here is from genome assembly GCA_029243485.1 of Candidatus Binatia bacterium. Taxonomy (NCBI): domain Bacteria; phylum Candidatus Binatota; class Binatia (SeqCode); species Binatia bacterium. The sequence continues at coordinate 4,040 of JAQWRY010000066.1, forward strand.
TTCTCGACGTCCCCGGTCAGGAACTCGAACCCGGGGCGCTGCTGTTTGGCGATGTCCGTTAGCTCGGGCGAGATCTCGATCCCGACGCCGCGCCGCGGGCGCACCCAGTCGAGATATTGCCCCACGTCGGAGCGGAGACAGAGTACGTCGCGGTCGGGCTCGACGATGTCGCGCAGCAAGTCGCGCAGAATCCCGTAGTAGTAGCCGTGGCGGCGAAGCGTCTCGACGCGGGCGTCGGCGCCCCGCCCCAAGATCTCCTCCTGTTCCTGCGCGACCTCCCGTCGGTAGCTCTCGAAGGCGCTCGGCTCTGGTGCGCTCATCCCTTGGGCTCCCGGACGATCACGTAGGGACCGAGGAGATCGAGTTCCCCGGCACGGCCGTCTAACGCTTTCCGCTTCGGTCCGACGCGGCGAGCGAGTGTTGCGTACTCCTCGATGAGGGGGGAGGCACGGCCTCCCGGAGCCCATCGCGTCATCATGCCCGTGACTTGCTCGGATTTCTGAAGGAGTCGCCATTGCCGTCCCGCACCCTTCGCGGTCAACCCGATGAACTCGTCAGGGCCGAGGGTCGAGATGAGGGCGTGAAGCGGCGCCAACGGGGCGTAGGCCTGAACGTCTCGTGCGCGCGAGTCGGCGGCAGCCCAAAGGGAGCCTCCGTGGAACAGGAGTACCAGGGCGAGGGCGACGACTAGCCCGCGGGCCCCGCGGGCTTGGGGTGCGATTCTTCGAAGAGCGAGGTCCAAGATGAATCCGAAGGTCACGGACAGGACTGGCAGAAGCAAGAACAAGTAGTGAAATGCCCGAAAGTCGAGACCGCGGCTGATCACCCGATATCCCCAGATCAGTAGTGAGTAGCCGACGTACACCGAGACCCAGGTCATCCGGGCTCGCGCATCCTTCTTGGTTTGGAGGAACCACAGCCAGCCGACGAACCCGATCGCCACGAACACGCCTTCCGTCAGCAGGAAGATCCCACTCGCGTTGATGCCGGGCAGGGGACTCGTCACCATCTGGTTTCGGATCGTGGCGACGCTGCGCCACAGCGTGAAGAACTCTACCCAATCGATGATCACAGACGAGCCGGCGAGGACGAAAAGTCCGGCGAGCCCGTAGGCGATCGCGAGCTTCAGCTTCGTTTGCGCCCCGGAGGAGCTGTCGGCGGCGGGCGCCGACGAGAGCAGCAAGAGAAGACCGTACACGGGTAGGGGGCCGAGGAACGCCATCTTCGTGACGAAGCCGAGCCCGGCGTTCAGCCCGGCGAGAGCCGCCCAGAGAACGGCGGCCGACGACGAGCGCACGAGCTGCCTCTGGCACTCCCAGATGCACAGGAACGTTGCGAGGAAGAACAGCACCATGAGGGGTTCGACCGATACGCGCGAGAGATAATAGAGCACGGGGAACGACGTCGCGTAGCCGAAGGTTGCGAGAAGCGCCGCGCGCTCGGGCAAGAGGAGCTGCAGCGAGAACCGGTAGACCGCGACGAACGACAACAGGTGCAGCACCGTGATGAGGAGCTTCGAGTACAGATAGGTCGACGGAAGGGTCCGAGCCACGAACTCCGTGAATGTCAATCCAGAATCGCCGGCGCCCACCGCGTATTGAGCTTGCTGGATTCCGCGCAAGAGGAGCTGGAGAGGCAGCCCCGGATGCCCGGGGTAGTGCGGGCCGTTCTCGCCCTGGAAGAGCCCGTTCGCGCTGGTGATGTAGGGGCCGCCGGGATCGTGTTCGAGCCACATGGGGGCGCCGAACACTTCGTTCGTCCATCCCCCTGCGGGTGCGTATAGGGTCGCAAGGAACGAGTACGCGAAATAGGCAGCCGTCAACACGAGCCAGAACGTACGGTGGCCCGATGTATGGTCTCCATTCCCGTCGCCCGACGCCGACGTGCCCCGTTCGCGCATCGCGGTCTGTGATACCCGGTTGCGCTCCCGCGTGAAACCGTACGATTCCCTATTGCGGTGCTCTCAAAAAGCATTGTAGCTTTCCCCGTTCGGGAGAGTGCGGACTCATGAGTATCGCGATCATCACGGGCTCGGCAGGCCTCATCGGGTCTGAAGCCGCACGGTTCTTTCACGCGCAGGGCCTGGACATTGTTGGCATCGACAACGACATGCGCAGCTACTTCTTCGGCGCAGAGGCGTCGACCGCGTGGAGTCGCGAGCAGCTCGAGCGAGAGCTTCCGCGCTATTCACACGCGGAGATCGACATTCGGGACGCCGCGGGCCTCGAAACGCTCTTTCGGGATCATGGATCGGACGTTGCGGTGATCATTCACGCCGCTGCGCAGCCCTCGCACGATTGGGCTGCTCGCGAGCCGGCGACCGATTTCGGGATCAACGGGGTGGGTACGCTCAACATGCTCGAGGCGACCCGGCAGCACTGCTCGGACGCGTGCTTCGTGTTCCTGTCCACGAACAAGGTCTACGGGGATCGCCCCAACGAGCTGCCTCTCGTGGAGTTGGAGACACGCTGGGAGGTGGAGCCCTCACATCCGTACGCGGAGCGCGGCATCGACGAGACGATGTCGATCGACCAGTCGACGCATTCCCTCTTCGGCGTATCCAAGGCTGCGGCCGATCTGCTCGTCCAGGAGTACGGGCGCTACTTCGGGTTGAAGACCGGAGTCTTTCGGGGCGGCTGTCTCACCGGTGGGGGTCACTCCGGGACCGAGCTTCACGGGTTCCTCTCCTATATCGTTCGCTGCACCCTCGAGCAGCGTCCGTACACGGTCTACGGGTACAAAGGGAAACAGGTTCGGGACAACATCCACTCGAGCGATTTGGTCTCGATGTTCTGGCATTTCTTCCAAGCTCCGCGCGCGGGAGAGGTCTACAACGTGGGGGGAAGCCGGCACTCGAACTGCTCCTTGCTGGAGGCACGCGAGCTGTGCGCGAAGATTGCTGGCAAGGAGCTGGAGATCTCGTACTCCGATGAGAATCGCGTGGGTGATCACATCTGGTACGTGAGCGACGTGAGCCGATTCCGTGCGCACTATCCTGAGTGGTCCTACTCCTACGATCTTCCGGGCATCTTCGAGTCGATCGTCGCGGGGTGGCGGCAGCGTCTCTCGTAGGCGGCCGGCGACTTCTCAGCTCGGGGGACGCTGCGCTCGGATGATCAGGGATCCGGCGAACGACCGTGCGAGCGGGGTGCGTTCGAGCATGCTGCCCACCCACGAAACCGCGGGGATGAGTCCTTCGGGAACGGCGGGATGGAGCCAATCGAACGGTTCGATCTGAACGTCGACGAATCCCGCGGCTTCGAGCCGGCGCCGCAAGGGGCCGGCGCGGAAGGCCGTCTCGTCGGGAGAGACCAGGGGAAAGAAGCGGCGGAACTTTCGCTCGAGGAAGATCTGCGGGTTCAGCATGTTGGGTTCCGCAAAGGAGAGCCAACCGCCGGGGCGCAAGACGTCGAAGGCCCGCTCGAGCGCGACGTCGAGCTCGAGATGGTGCAGGACCGACGAGCCGATCACGGCGTCGAAGTCGCGACCAAACTCGGCGTCTTCGAACCGTCCTTGGACGAAGCGGACCTGATCCGGAGGCAACCCACGCTGCTGCGCGTACGCGAGTAGATCGGGCGACAGCTCGACGGCGACGACCTTCCCTCCCGGTCGCAGAAAGCGCTCGGTAAACAGTCCGGATCCGCAACCCACCTCGACCGCCCGACTGTTCGCACCGACCCGACCTCCCTCGACGATGAGTGCCGCGCGGCGATCCGCACGCAGGCGGCCGGCGGGGGAGCCCCATCCCCAGGCGAGGTCGGGGTCCTGGCCGGCTAGATGCTTGCCGTGAGCGATCTCGTTGGCCGCTCTCCTTTGCGCGGCGTCGTCCGATGTCGGGCTCACGAATCGACGTCCTCTCGGAGCAGTTCACGGCGAGGGTGATCGACGTGCAGCCTGAAGTGGCTCTGGGTTTCGTGGGTACGGGGCATTCGTTCTCGTGGCCATGAGGCCTCGATGTCTTGCTTAGTCGGCCTGCTCCTCGGGGACAATGGCCTCGATGGGGTGGGCGCGCTTCAGTCCGCGCTGAGCTGCGGGTAGACCGGAGTGAGGACGACTCGCACGAAACGGGGGTTGGCACTGCTCACCGGAGCGACGGGTCGCCGCGTCCGGTGCCGAGCTCACCTTTGCGGCGGCACTCGCGGGTCATCCTTGCCCGGGGGAGAGCTCGCCCGCGGTGACACGCCTGGCATGTCGGTCATCGATCTCGTTTCGACCGCCCCCGAGCACTTCGACGACGACCGAACGGCGGCCGCCGTGACATCATCGCCGCCCCGCCCCGCCGCAGTCGCGACGTCATCGACACCGTTCGTGGCGAGCTTCACGGCCGCCGCCTGGATTGCGACCTGCAGCCACGCGTGGGACTCGCGCACGCCGCGGCCGGCGGCACCCGAAAACGGGACCTCGCTCCAGGCTTCGCAGTCGCCGCTACCCGTCGACCCGGGCAAATAGGCCGTTCATGTTTCCTACCGCCGATCGGTGGCACAGGGTTCAACGGCCCCCTGGTGAACCTATTCACGGCCGCTGGCAACGTCGGGCCACTCTCGCCCCTGCCGGGCGGCAGCAGCACGTCGTTCCAGATCACAGTGCCGCCGAGCACGGTGACCGGCCCCGGCTCGGTACAGGTCGTGAACAACCCCTACGTCGGTAACGTGCTCTCCAATGCCGTGTCGGTCCCGATCGGCGACGCGATGGACATTACCTCCATTACCCAGCTCGGGACTACGATCACAGGGAACGGGGCAGGGTTCTCGACGTTGTCTGTGATCAACCTCTTCGCGCAGTCGGGTGGCTCTGTATTAAACTTCGGCGGACTCGACGGCGGCGGCAGCTCCAAGATTCCGCTGAACATTGTCTCGGCAAACCAGTTCACGTTCCAGATCCCCGCCGGCGCGGAATCCGGTGCTGCATACGTGATGGCGCTTAACCCGCCGTTCATCCCCTTCTCTTCGACGACGGGCGATCCGCAGGGCGCGTTCACGTTGAACGACGGAAGCTAGTCTACGTCCTCTCAGGCATCAGAACACATGGCCACGAGAGATCGTATCGCGATGAAGGGCAGCGCCCAGTTCGCGCACGACTGGTCCCGTACCCCATGACCACCGAGGCCGAGACCATGGGGTGAAACGTCCGCTCGTGCCGCACCTGGATTCCGGCCAGAGATTCGTGTTCTCTCAGAGAAATGAGCGAGCATGCGAAGTGGAACCCGCCGCCCGACGGCTCCGCCGCGGCCGCTTGAACCCGAAATCCGGACCTGGCTCGAGCCTTCGCGGTGGCGGCTACCCGCCGTCCTGGGCAAATGGGCCCTTGATCCCGCCTACCGCCG
>JAQWRY010000067.1 GCA_029243485.1 Candidatus Binatia bacterium
TCCGACGCCTTCATCGTCGTGCCGAGCGTCCACGCCAGGATGTAGCGCGAGTAATCGTCGAGCACGGTCGACAGGTACTACCAGCCCCAGCTCACGACGCGCAGGTACGTGAAGTCCGTCTGCCAAAGCTCATTCGGTCGCTTCGTTGGATGCTGGAAGCGACCCGCAGCGCGGATCAAGACGCAGGCCGAGCTCGTGATTAGGTCGTGCGCCTTCAGAATGCGGTACACGCTGGATTCGGAATTGAAATGGCCCGTCCGGTCCGTCTCCTGCCACGACAGCTCTCTGGGCGACTTCCCAGGATCGGCCAGCGCGTGCTTCAAGCGGTCGTTCTCGTCGCGCAGGCCCTTCACTTCGGGGGCGCTCGCCTCGCTCTTCGTGTCGCCCAGGAGCCGCTTCTTCCCGTCCCCCAGAAACTCCTTGGACCACCGGCAGTAGAGATTCGGAGCGAGCCCCTCGCGGCGGCACAGAGCCGCAATGCTCTCTTCGCCGCGCAGTCCTTCGAGGACGATGCGAATCTTCTCTTCCGCTGAAAAACGACGTCGTGTTTTGCGCTGAATGTCGCGGCCGACCTTCTCCGCACTTGCTCCCTTCCCCATCGGATCCTCCTTCCGTTTGGGCCGGGAGTGTCTCTTATTTCATCGACCTATTTGGTCCAACCGTCTCTGAACCCGAACAGGCCAAACAGAACTTCCACAAGCGTCGGACTGTGAATCAGAAGACAGAACAAGGACCGGGAACCTGCCGAGGGGACACCCTTGGAAGGTTCCCGGTCGTTTTCCCGCTCCCCTCCCCCCGTCGGTCCGCCACTCCCGCGGTGGCCGCATTACGGCGAAGGTTGCGGGCCGCAGTCTGCGCGCCCCTGACGCGTGCACAGGTTGTACGTGGCGCGAGCCGACCAAAATTCGATGATGTGTTCAGCGTGCCCCCAGGAGCGAAGCGACTTCGAGGACAGCGACCGGCTGCCGACCCGGTGGTCGAGCCCAGCCACGAGAAGGCGCCCCGTCTCCGCATCCACGATCCGGGTTTCAACCGCGGCCTCTCCGACGAATATGGGCTTGTCGGAGATGAGGTCGCTCATACGCATCAAAAGCCGTGCTTGCGGGATAACGTTGGAGAGGATGTCCGGAGCAACCGAACGCTCTGTCGCGCGGACCAGGGCCACCGTGACGCGGAACGTGCCGGGCCCGGGCATTCGCACCATCTCGTAACGCTTCGCGAGAGTCGCGTGAAGGAAGTCGTAAAAGTAGTCGGCGAGATACTGCATGTCGATCTGGGACACGCCGCCTTCGTCTTCTTCCTCGTCTCGCCAGATCATCACTGGGTCGAGGAGGATTCGGTCGTAGCGGGCCCAGTCGACGTTGGGCGCAACGTAGAGCTGCTGGGCGAGATCATCGCGCCCGGTTGGGCGAAGCAGCCCGTCTTCGATGAGAACCGTGTCCACGTGCGGTTGAGAAGCCGGCTGCGAGGCGGCGCACCCGAGCAGGGCGAGCAGTGGCAGCATCGCGAGAGACCATCGCGGCAAAATGTTTGGCGCGAAGGTCCGGCAGTCTGGTTTCCGCTCCTCGGGGTCATTTTGCGCCCACATGGCCTTGCTCCTTTCATGTTCGATTGAAATTTTCCAGACCCGAGCCAAGGAAGCGGACGGGCGTCGCCTCGGCCGGCTAGACCCGAAAACTGGACCTCGCTCGAGGCTTCGCGGTGGCGGCTACCCGTCGACCTGGGAATATTGGCCGATCATTCTTCTTATCGTCATTCTATTTTTTGATCATCTCTTTGATATTCCTGATTTAATATGCGTAACGCCCAAAGCAGCAGTGCGTAGCATACGCCAGCCTTTTCTTGTTATGTGCGGGCTTCATTCCGAGCGCTCATTATTGTGAGATCTCACTGCAAAATCATTAGCTACCGGCTTGCCCGTGCGCTCCTCTATCAGCGAGCGAACATCGTACTGTGGGAGCGAATCAGTTAGACGATATCGCGCGGCTCGTCGCGTACCAGGAGGGTGCTCTCGACCTGCGGAGGAGTGGAGAGGACGTCGCCGATACTGATGCTGTCGGAGAGGTGGTTTACGACCCAGACTTCGCCGTTCGAGCGCGCCGTCACCGCCACCGGCTCGAGTCCGACGGACACCGAGTCGCTGTGCACCAGGGTGCCGCCCTGGATCTCGAAGATCTCGAGCCGATTGTCCGGCGTATTGACCGCGAAGAGGCGCGTGCCGTCGGGGGACATTGATAGGGGCCGAACGTGACCGCTCTCGAAGGCAACAAAGGACTGTGCCTTCGCGGGGGTCGTCGTGAACGACAGCAAGAGGGATCCGACAGCGCAAACAAAGACCGTCCGGGTGAGATTGCATCGTGGCAAGTGGATTTTCTTGCTCCTGGAGCTACTTTTCTGCCGGCCCCTCGTCCACTTGCCAATCGCGGCGCTAGCACTGCCCTGTCACCGATCTTCTGCCAAAACCGGGAACCCTTGTTGCAGGTGCAGGCACCGCTTCTGTTGCGAGGGTGGTGTTCACGAACGTCCCGTCAGTTGCCGATAGTACCTGCCGATATGCATTGCACGGAAGGCCCGGCCTGGAGTACCCTCGTGGACCGGCCGAGAGAACCACAGATGGATTCGACCGAACCCGAGCCAGCAATGGGAGAGATTCGCCAGTGACGTCCCTCGAACGACGGAGGCTGGAAGCCCGCGCTTCCGGTCGCGGCACGGGCCGGCGTGCTCGATGCGACCCGTCACGTCTCCGCGTCTTCTCGTTGGCTCCCGCGATGACATGACGGACGACTCTGCGGAGCTGAGCTTCCTGCGCTCCTCTCTGGTTCCGGAGAGTCCGGTATTCGACAATTCCAACTTCCTCTCGTGGTTCGGTGAGCTCCGGGACTCGAACGGCCTTCGGGTGCGCCCGATTCGGTTCGACGAGATGGACCGATGGGGCTTCGAGCCGAGCACCCGGAACCTCGTGCACAACTCGGGCCGCTTCTTCCGAATTGAGGGACTTCGCGTCGAAACCAACTTCGGCGACGACCACCATTGGGACCAGCCTATCATCAACCAGCCGGAGATAGGGATCCTGGGGATTCTAGCGAAGCGCTTCGGCGGTATCCTCCACTTCCTGATGCAAGCGAAGGCAGAGCCGGGGAATTGCAATGCCCTACAGCTCTCCCCCACCGTCCAGGCGACCCGGAGCAACTACAGCCAGGTCCACGGCGGACGGGTGCCGGACTATCTCGAGCACTTCACGGCGGCACCTCTCGAGCGGCGGCTGGTCGACCAGTTGCAGACCGAGCAGGGCAGCCGGTTCCTGAAGAAGCGCAACCGGAACATGATCGTCGAGACCCTCGACGAGGTTCCCGTTCGGGACGGTTTCCGTTGGCTCACCCTGGGTGAGATCAAGAGGCTCCACAGTTTCGATAACTTCGTGAACATGGACGCGCGGTCGGTAATTTCCTGTATCCCCTTCCTCAATCGAAAGCGGGGTCCGGCCGATCTATCCGAGGCACGAGGGCTCGCGGGCTTCGCAAAGGACTTGCTCGAGTCTGTCCACGCGGAGGACCGCGCGGTGTACACCATGGACGCTCTGTTGGCCTGGATCACCGAGATGAAGACCCGCTTCGAGCTCAGAACGGAAACCATCCCTCTCGGAGAACTGAGGAGCTGGAACATCACGGAGCGCGCGATCGCCCACGAGTCGGGTCGGTTCTTCTCCGTGATCGCCGTCGACGTGGAGGCGGGAATGCGGGAGGTAGCGCGCTGGACCCAGCCGATGCTCAGGGACACCACCGCCGGCCACCACGGGTTCATCACCCAAAAGCACAAGGGCGTTCTGCACTTCCTGGTACAAGCGAAGGTCGAGCCCGGAAACATCGACGTTGTCGATCTCGCCCCTACCGTCTCGTTGTCGAATACGGAAAGCCGCCGAGCGAACGCGCAGGCCTTCCCGTTCCTCGATCGCTTCCTAGATTCACGCCCGGACGAGATCCGCCACTCGACGATCCAATCGGAAGAGGGCGGACGCTTCTTCCAGTTTCTGAACCACAACGTCATCCTCGAGGTCGGTGCCAGCGAGGTGCTCGACGTGCCGGACTATTACACCTGGATGACTCTGGGACAGCTCCTCGAGTTCCTGAGACACGGCTACCTCTGTGTAGACTCACGGACCCTGTTGTCGTGCCTGAGCTGGGCCTGAGGAGTCGCGCACGGTGCGAATCCTGATTCTAGGCGACTCTGCGATCGCCCGGAAACGCCTCCTCCCGGCGTTGGCCACACTCTCCGAGGTCACCGGCGTCGAGGTCGCCTCTCGCAGCGCGTCCGGTGCGGCCTTCTCGGACTATGAAAGCGCGCTGGCGAAGAGCGACGCCGATCTCGTCTACGTGTCCCTGGTGAACAGCTCTCACGCCCTCTGGGCCGAGCGCGCACTCGACACTGGCCGCCACGTGGTCGTGGACAAGCCGGCGTTCCTTGAGAGGGAGCAGGCGGAGCGGCTGGTCGAGCTCTCCCGCAGCCGCCGGCTGTGTCTTGCGGAGGCAACCGCCTACACCCGACACCCGCAGCTAACCGCAATCCGCGACCTTTTCGTCCGTTCGGGAGACGCCCCGAGGAGCATCGTGGCCACCTTCTCGTTCCCACCCCTCGACGCCGAGAACTTCCGCTATCGAAAGGCGCTCGGCGGTGGTGCACTTTACGACCTCGGCCCTTATGCGGTGTCTCCCGGTCGGCTGTTCTGGGGCGAGCGCCCCGCGGAAGTGGAGTGTCGAATCCTGTCGACCGCCGGCCCCGACGACGTCGAAACTTCGTTCAGTGTCCTCATGATCTATACGGGAGGACGCGCACTCGTAGGCCAGTTCGGCTTCGCCACGGCCTATCGCAACCGCCTTTCGCTATTAGGGAACCATCGCTGCGTCGACGTGGACCGGGTCTTTACAACCCCCGCGAGCCTCGACAACGAGCTGCGGGTGTCGCAGGAGGGCGAGGTGTCCGTCGTCAAGACACCAGCGGCGGACTCCTTCGCGCTCTTCATGAAGGAGGTACTCGCGAAGATCGCGACCCGCGATCTGGAGGGCCTGCGCGCCGAATTACTCGAGGATGCTCTGTTGCTCGAACGGATGCGGCGCTCTGCGCTAGAAAGTTAGCCATCATGTCGATCCGTGTGTGGAGCTACCTCGAGGAGTACGAAGCGGAGAAGGCCGAGATCCACGAGGCGATCGAGCGCGTTCTCAAGTCCGGCAGCCTGATCCTCGCGAGTGAGGTCGCCGCCTTCGAAGAGGAGTTCGCGGGCTACTGCGGCGCCGCATACGGCGTCGGGGTGGCCAACGGCACCGATGCCATCTTCCTCGCGTTGAAAGCCCTGGGGATCGGCGAGGGAGACGAGGTCATCACCGTTTCCAACACGGCGGTGCCGACGGTCTCCGCGATCGTCTCCGCGGGAGCCCGGCCCCGCTTTGTCGACATCGATCCGTCCACCTATCTGATGGACTGCACAAAGGTCGAGGACGCCGTCGGGGAAAAGACGCGATGTATCCTGCCCGTCCACCTCTACGGCCAGTGCGTAGACATGCCTGCGCTGAGAGCCATCGCCGACCGGCACGATTTGAAGCTGCTGGAGGACTGTGCCCAGAGCCACGGCGCGAGCCTCCGGGGAACGAAGGCGGGGGCCATGTCCGATGCCGCCGCCTTTTCGTTCTATCCCACCAAGCTCCTAGGAACCTACGGCGACGGCGGGATGGTCTTGACCAGCGATCAGAACACGCGGGAGAAGCTCCGCCGCCTTCGCTTCTACGGCATGGAGGGGCGCTATTACGCGCAGGAGCACGGCTACAACTCGCGGCTCGACGAGCTGCACGCCGCCATCCTGCGTTCGAAGCTCGGCCATCTCGACGGCTACATCGCGAGGCGCCGGGAGATCGCAGAGCGCTATGACGAGATGCTCGAACAAACCTCCCTCGTACTGCCGAAGACCGCACCGGGAAACGAGCACGCCTACTATCTCTACGTCGTGAGCCACGGACAGCGTGACGTCCTCATCTCCGAGCTCGCCCGCCGTGAGATCCACGTCAACGTGAGCTATCCTTGGCCGATCCATACGATGATGGCCTACCAGTCGTTCGGAGAGGGCCCCGGGAGCCTGCCGGTCTCGGAGGCAGCCGCGGGGCGGATCTTCTCGCTGCCGATGTATCCAGCTCTGTCCGACGAGGCACAAAGCACTGTGGTGCAAGCTATTCGAGAGCTCGCGCCGGCCGTCTGAAGGCGCGCAGCAGGTCATGGAATGAGATGAAAACGCTCTCGATCGTCATCCCGGTGTACTACAATGAAGAGTCCCTCCGCCCGCTCTTCGATGCCCTGATGCGCGTCGAAGCGGCGCTGCGGGATCGAGAAGTTTGCCTCCAGGTGATCTTCGTCGATGACGGCTCGCAAGACGGCTCTCTGCGCGAGTTGCTCAAGATCGCTGCCGGCAGCGACATCGTCAAGGTGGTGAAGCACAGCCGGAACTTCGGCTCGATGATGGCACTCAAGACAGGCTTCCAGTTCGTCGAGGGGGACTGCTTCACGATTCTGACGGCGGACCTCGAAGATCCGCCGGACCTCGTGATCCAGATGGTGGACGAGTGGCTGGCCGGCGCAAAGTACGTCATCTGTGCGCGCGCCGAGCGCGAGGGGTCGTGGAGTTCGAGGCTCTCAGCGTCCATATTCCACAAGCTCGTTCAGCTGTTCGTGATGAGCGACTACCCGCGCGGCGGCTTCGACGTGATGCTCATGGACCGCGCACTCCTCCCCTACCTGCTGCAGTCCGGCAAGAACATCAACGTCGCGGTCTTCGCCCACTATTTGGGCTTCGAGCCCTCGGTGATCCATTACAAACGTGAGGCCCGCGAGTACGGCGTCTCTCGCTGGACGTTCCGCAAGCGGCTCAAGCTCTTCGTCGACTCCCTTCTCGGCTTCTCGATGGTACCCCTGCGACTGATCTCGCTCGTCGGGCTCGGCGTGGCGACCCTGGCTTTTCTCTATGGCATCCTCGTGATCGTGCTGGCGCTCAATGGGAACCCAGAATTCGAAGCGAATCGGGGATTCGCGACCTTGGCCGCGATTACCTCCTTCCTCCTTGGACTGGTCATCGTCATGCTCGGCATCATCGGCGAGTACATCTGGCGCATCTTCGACGAGGTGAACCATCGCCCAGAGGCGGTGATTGATGAGATCTACTGACTTGGGCTACGGCCGAGCGTACGCGAGAATCTGCGTGGTCACTCCGATTCGGTAACCGAGGTTCTCCATCGTCCGGATGGCCGCCCGGTTCGCCGCCTGAGTGGTCATCAAGATACAATCCGAGCCGTTGTCGCGCATGTCGCAGGTCATTTCTGAAATCAGCTTGCGATACCAGCCCGAGCATTCGACATGCACCGCTCCCAGCACCAGTCTCGAAACCTCGAGGCCGAGCTTGGTGCAACCTTCGAGGGAGTACGCGCCGGCCAGGAAGGCCTTCACCGGCACGTTCTCGGCATCCGGCACCAGGACCACGTCCGCAAATCCTCGAACCGAATTCTCTGCGTAGGTAGCGAGATATCCGTTCGCGATCTCGTCGGGAAAGCAGCTGTCCGCGTGGACACGATCGAATTCGTTGGCGCATTGCGCGGCCACGTCGCGAAGCCGCGGGATGTCTTCGAGGCGAGCGCGTCGGACCGCGTGTCGCGGCTCATCGAAAGAGGACAACCGATCCCGCAAAAAGGTGATGCGCGGTTCGATCAATCGGAACCCCAGGCCTGTCATGGCCTGGAGAGTCGCCGTGTGCTCCGAAGCGACGTCGGCATAGAGATAGAACTTCTCGTGCTTCAGCTCCATGTCTCTTACCAGCCGGGTGAGAGCAGCACGGCGCTGAACGCCGAACGTGGCGTGCAGCTTGTAGATGGGGAATCCGAAGTACGCCGAATCCCATTCGAGATGTGAATGGAGGACGAGGCCGCCGTCAACTCGAACCGAATGGTCGGGATCTTCGAGGAACGCCGAAAGCCAAGGTCGCACGACCTCCTCGACCAGGATCTCGCGATCGACACCGGGAATACAGTTATAGGGTGAGTAGAAGGGCAGGTCCGTCTCGTCCGACAGGAGAAGGTCGTTCATTCTGACGATGGACCTGCCTTCGAACTCGGGTCGGGCGGAAGCCCGAGTGCGCGAAGATAGTCCTCCCAGCGACGGAACGAGCGAGACATGTCGTAGTGGGTGCTTGCCAGTACCAGGCAGACGGTCTCCTGCAACATGCCGGTGATGTTGATGAACAGCATCCTGGGCACGTAGAGGCCCCGGGTGGGATCGTCCATCCGATAGGTTACCGAAGTCTTCCCGTCGCGGAGCTCCATGTCGAACTCGCCCGCCAGGGCCACGACCACCTGATCGGTATCCATGTGGGCATGCCCACCTCGGTCTGAAACCACATGGTGCATGTAGAAGATCCGCTCGATGGCAAAGGGTGTGTCCTGCCCACCCTCGACCGACGTTAGGATTCCGCGCTCGTCCCGATTCGACGGCAGGTCGACCCAGCGAGATTCGTCCAGCCGCGGTTCGGCATGTTTCTCTGAGGCCAACAGCTTAGCTCCTCTACCGGATTCAGCTCTTAGGGGCTGGCGCGACCGGAGAACGCCAGCTCAATACCTGGAACCTACCGAACTTCTTCTCCAACCGGTAATTCGCACGAACGAAGCTGGCGAGGCGGGGGTACATGAGGCGGACATTCTCCCCTCGATCATCGGACCCGTCATCGATGATCAGCGGACGGACCTCCCGGAGCCGACGGATCAACTCGGCCTCGTCGAGCAGTTCCCGGGCCGTCTCCTCGTGGATCGAGCCGTTTGCAGCCATATACAGGACGAACTCGGACTCCTGAACCGGCGAGACACGATCGGTGAGGAAGTAGAACAGCGACTTCCCCGAAAGGACGAAGATCGGTTCGTCGCGCCGTTCCTCGTGGTTGAGATAGCGCACGACATCACCACCGCTGGCGTGGAAGGAGGCCGGCCGCGAGACGCCGAGCACGCCAGTGGCGCGCGGGAGTGACGGGACGAACGCAGGCTCGGCGCGCCATGCTCTGAGGAGATCGACCGCGGCCGGAAGCACGACGGCCAGACAGAAGGCGCCGATCAGCACCGCCGCTCCGAGCCGCCGGGAGCGCGGGTTTCGGCCCGTTTCCCCCGGAAGCTGCCAGAAGCGTTCGAGTAGGTAGGCGAGCAGCGGCAGACAGCTCGGCAGAACCCCCAGAATGTGCCAGATGTCCGCTGCCGGGTAGAGCCACAGGAGGGACATGGTCGCGTAGGCCGTGAAGAGAACGAACGCGCGACGTTGGCCAGCCAACCCGACCGACCCGCTCGGCACCTCCACCCGGCCGAGGCGGACCACCTCGGCGATCGACAGCCAGACCAGGACGAAGGGCAAGCTGAACAAGAGGTCCGAGGAGGCCCAGAACCAATACGCCGCCGCCCTCGCCTGCCATCCCTGCACCGCCAATGCGATGAGCGCGAGCAGCGAGACGGCAAGGAGGCCGCGGAACGTCCACAGCCGCCGACCTCGCAGCGTTTCAGCCGCGTGACCGCGCCAGATCACGTGCGATGCGAAGGCACCGAAGCCAGCCACCTGCCACAGCACGAACGTGATGGTTGGCGCCGGGAAAGGTGAGATCCAGCTAACGGCGGGCGGTATCCCGGAGACGGTGTTGAAGAGGATCTCGGCCCCGAGTCCAAGCGAAACATACAAGGTCGCGTACGCCACCAGCGGCAACAAGAAGGCGAGCGTGAGCGCAACCAGTCCCCAGAAGGTCTGAAGTTGGTTCTCTGGAGCCGGCGGCCGGCGAAGTTCCCGCAGGGCCAGGTGGCCGGTCAGGAAGAGAACGGGCGCCAGGAGCAGCGTGAGGTTCCCAAGGGGGTTGCGCGGAGCCAGGTAGAAGACCGACACCGCCGCGGTGAAGAGGATCACGAACCAGCGACTCGTGCGGACCAAGGTCGCCAGAATCCGCCCTGGGCGGCTTCCCCCCTGCCCCTCATCGACCAGCAAGAAGAGAGCGAGCGCAAGGAACGCGAAGGCGCCGGTCGTCTGCTTGAACGTTGCCGCGATCCCGAAGCAGAGCCCCGCGATGGCGCACCCGTAAAAGAGGCGTCGTTCGAAGGCTAGGAACGAGAGGAGCCCCGCGAGGCACAGCGCGGCACCGAAGAAACTCGCGTACGGAGTCGTCAAGATCGGCCAGGCAATCCCCAGCAGTGCAACGGCGACCGCGTAGGCGATGAGCGCGAAAGCCCGGCCGGAGATTCGTCGCGCACCGACGTAGACCATCACGCAGGTCGCCGCCTTTGTGGCCAGCACGAGGTAACGCAGGACAGCCAGGTCGCTCCCGAAGAGGCGGAATAGAAACCCGCCGAGGAAGAAGAGGGAGGGCGGGTACATCTGCTGAAAATCGCGATAGGGAAGATCCCCCTCGGCGACGCGCCAGATCGCGTAGACGATCACGCCCTCATCCACCCATTCGATCGGGATGAAGAGCCCGAGCCTCAAGTAGGCGGAGGCCAGCGCGAAGAGCATCGCCAGACCGAGGGCGCGTCTCACCAACTCCCATCCCCGCGTCGGTAAAGACGAAGACAGTCGTAGTTCGGAAATCGACTCTGTTCGCAAGCTGAAACTCACCAGACGCCGAGACCGCGTGAGCCCGGATCCCGAGTCACGAGGATACCGCTAGCCCCGGATGGAAGAAAGCCAGGTTCTCGGCGACTGTACGTCGTCAAAGACATCGGGATCAGTGGGCGTAATTTATAAGAGACACTTCCGGCACGTTTGCCCGCCTAGGCGGCGCGTAGATTCTGTCGCTTACGACGGGCCATTGTCTTCTTCTTGATGTGTTCGCGGCGCGTCAAGATCGCGGTGCGCCGCCCATGATATGCATCGGCTGGAGTCACGTTGTCCAGTGACTCGTGGTAGCGCCGGTGGTTGTAGTGCTCGACGAAGCGACCGATCGAGCGCTCGATCTTTCCCTGCGTTTGCGGATGGTACGGCGC
>JAQWRY010000068.1 GCA_029243485.1 Candidatus Binatia bacterium
GACGTCGTGTCTTGCGCTGAATGTCGCGGACGACCTTCTCCGCGCTTTCTCCCTTTCCCATCGGATTCTCCTTCCGTTTGGGCCGGGAGTGTCTCTTATTTCATCGACCTATTTGGTCCAACCGTCTCTGAACCCGAACACACTATTTCGGATACGATTGGGCAATCTTCATTAAGCATGTTTCCTACCGTCTCCCATGCGCTTTCCGATTCGACGTAGCGGAGCCCTTGATATTCGCCGTTAAGAGAAAGCGTTTGCGGCAGGCTCTGCCGTCAAAAGCCCGCCTGGCGCTGAAAATGAAACCGAAACACTCAAAAGCAGACGCTTGAACCAGGCGCTCATGTTAGAACACGTGAGTGTGACGAAAAGATATCTTTCCATTTCGCTGGCGGTGGGAGTTCTGGCCCTGCTTGACGCTGCAAACGTGGCTCCGGTGGCCGCGCAGTCGAACCCGGGGGACTACGCCCGTTCGATTGTCTTCGACGGGCGGACGCGCACCTACAACGTCCACGTTCCACCGAGTTATGTTGCAGGTTCGGCAGTCCCGCTGGTCATGGACTTTCATGGCTATACTTCGAACAGCAATGAGCAAGCCGCCATGTCGGGGTTCCGTGAGGTTTCAGACGCGGAAAATTTCATCGTCGCTTACCCGCAAGGTCTCGGCAATTCCTGGAACGCCGCGACGTTTTGCTGCGGCGACGCGTGGGCTGCGGGGCTCGACGATGTGGGTTTGGCGCTGGCGATCGTCGAGGCGATCTCGGTCGAATTCACAGTAAATCCCGAACGGGTCTACGCCACGGGCCTCTCGAATGGTGGCGCTCTCTCGCATCGTCTCGCCTGTGAGGCGAGTGAAGTCTTTGCAGCCACGGCGCCTGTAGCTTTTCCGCTTGGAATTCTTCCGCTCACGGCATGCGAGCCATCTCGACCCATCACGGTGGCTCATTTCCACGGGCTTGGGGATTCGGTCGTTCCTTACGCGGGCACGTTCTGGGCACCCGCGTCGCAAGAGAGTTTTGCAAGCTGGGCGGAAAAGAATCAGTGCGCAGGTTCACCAGTCGTGAACGGGCCCTGCGAGACGTTTACGCAGTGCGCCGACGGAGTGGAGACGACATTATGTAGCCTGAACGGGGACCATATCATCTACGACAATTCAAATAACTTCTCGATTGCATCATATGCCTGGAACATTCTCTCTCGATTCACGCTCTCGCAAGATGAGCCAAACGAAGCAACGGCGGTGGCGGGCAATAGCCTCCTCATCAAGGACAAGACCGACGCTACGCGGCGCAAGATCGTTCTTTCGCTCAAGGATCCCGCCATCGACACGTCCCCCGAATCGGGCATCAACCCCGCCTTGGGTGGCCTGACGGTGAAGTTCTACAATGCCGCAGGCGGTAACGACGTTGCCTGCTACGACCTTCCCGCGGGGGAAGCATGGCGCCAAAGCGGTTCCATCACTGGCCCGACTTACAACTACAGAGATTCCCAGGCACGGTTCGGGCCCTGCCGTTCGGTGACCATCAAGGATGGTCAGCAGCTGCGCATCACGTGCGCGGGCCGCCGCGCACCTATTACCTACTCGCTCAATGAACCCGCGCAGGAGGCCGTAGCGGTGCGGGTCGAAAGTGGGGATACGGCTTATTGTGCAGTTTTCGGTGGCATAGTGATCAGTGATTCCGGCATCGAGCCACTGAGCCCCCGGGGTAAGGGACTCTTCAAGGCGAAGCTCGCTCCATCACCCGCGTCCTGTCCGCCGGCACCGCCCTGCCCCTAGCAAGCTGATGTCCTGCGCCCCCGCAGGTCAAACCGCAATGCGTGGGTCAGAGGCAGAGGTAAACGAGGACCCCAACGCGATGGCCAGCGTCCGAATCGAGATCTTCATGGGGCTGCACCTGAGTTCGTGGGCGCGGCTTGTGGCTTCCAAACGCTCTCCCGGGAGCTCTCTGCGCGTCAAGATGAGGGTTTGATGCCTGACGCGCAAACGCAGAAACGCCGTGCTTGGCCCGCTTGATAAGCAGGCCGCAGACAGCGCTTGGAGAGTTCGAGTTGTGCCCCTCATTTTGATTCACACGTGATGACGCCAGCGATTCTCTCGCTGTGCATGTGCTGATTCTGATTGGTAGCCGCAGGTTTTCCCGATCGCGGAGTGAGCTGTGCAACCTCAGGGCAAGTAGGGGTTGGGCTAATGAAAGAGGGTTGCGTAAAAAAAACTTGATGTGCACTACAGTCATGGCGTTGTAAAAAGTCCATTAAATCGAATATGATATAGATCTTTTTGAAAAGTGCCCCATGGATATACGGATAGCCGACAGAAAGCCTCTTTTTGGCTCCAAGACGACTTAACGGCGCTTTACCGGACGTATGCGTGCGCCTCTTTCTGCCTCATGAACGGATGAAGAGCCTCTCATACAAGTGGGTGTTCGTACTCATCGCGTTAGCGGTCGCGATCTTCTTTGGCATCACCGACCCTGTTCTTCCCGCCTGGGGCGCTAGACAGTACCGTTCGAGAGGCGGTACTCGACCTAAACGGCTTATTTGCCCGGGTTGCCGGGTAGCCTCCACCGCGAATCCTAGATCCAGGTCCGGTTTTCGGGTCCCAGCGGCCGCGGCGCAGCGGCTGGGCGGCTTCGGCCGATCGTCCGCTCCGGCATGGCGCGTTGGTCCGTTGCTCTCATGACTGCGACGCCTACCGCGATTCGATTGCTATAACGATTCTGGGGCCGCGGTCGCAGTCCCGGCGTCAACAGGACGCGCAGCGCCCGCGCAGGACGACGTCCTGAACATCGCGGATCTGCGAGCTCGCCTTGCCCAGCATCGGGATCTTGAGAGTCGGTAGGCAAACAACTTCGCCGCAGTGGTTGCAGAGGAAGTGCGGGTGCTCCCTGTCTGCCTTCGGGCGATCCGCGCGGCTCTCGAAGCGCCCGACGTGATCCCCTAGCTCCACACGACTCGCGAGGCCCACTCCGACCAGGTCGTTGAGGTTGCGGTACATCATCGCTCAGTCGAACCCGAGGGGAACGAGCTCCTCGGCGAGGTCGGCGTGACTCAGGGGCTACTTGGTGACCTCGAGGCGGCCCAGCACTTCAAGGCGCGGAATCGTGGCCCGGAGTCACGTGCTCGCGAATCTGTTCGCGGAGGCGGTTGGGGCGTGTCTCCGCTCCTTCGCCCGTCGTCTTGCCGGCGCGTTTCAAGGCCCACCTGGAAATCGAGTTGGGGGTCGTTCGGCAAGATTCCCACTGCGACTTCCTCGCGAATAGGATTCGGACGAGACGAGCTCGATGGTGCGCTGGCGGTCACCTGGGCATGCAAGGACGGGACCAGGGCAGGCGGCGGTGGATTGCCGCGCTGGGAGCACTCGCGCTCTTTGCCGTCTTCACGCCGGGCGGCGTCGTCCACGAGTACGACCACAGCTCGGGTCCAACCGTCCCTGGACCCCCAGGCGAGGATCCGCTCGACTAGGTCGCCCAATATGGGCTTTATATCCGTCGGGTATGCCACGGAAGCTCGCAGGGAAGGACCGGACTTCGAAGCCGGGAGTGTTTGTGGGCCGAAAGGCGCTCCTGGATCGATTCGACGCGAACTTGCGCCAGGTTCGGTCTGGTCAGGGTCGCTTCATCTCGGTCATCGGCGCCCCCGGCATCGGCAAAGCGACTCTCGTGCAGAACGTCTGCGCGCGCGCGCGCGAGCAGGGGCTCCGTGTGGCGCAAAGCCGCTGTCAGGAGAGAACGGCGGCGCATCCCTTCTGGGCGTGGACCCAGATCCTGCGGGACCTGCCCGACACACAGTACGCGACAAGAATCGAGGCGTTTGGGGCTGCACGCAGCGGCCACGCGAGCGAGCGCAGCGACGCACCATTTGCACTCGCCCATGCCAACGACGAGGCACGGCTCGAACTCTTCGACGAAATCTCCGGCTTCATCCAGCGTACCGCCCTGCAACAGCCGCTCGTTTGCGTGTTCGAAAATGTTCAATGGGCGGACAAGGCCTCCGCCCTTCTGCTCGGGTTCGCAGCCCGCGAATTGGCCCGCGTGCCCCTTCTTCTCCTCTCGACCCACGACTCCGCCGACGCCGACGCCGACGCCGCGGATCGCAGCCTCGACTCGATTCGCTCGTGGTCCCACGAGCACACCCGCGAAGAGATTCATCTCGAGGGCCTTGATCCGACCGAGGCGAGAACGTTCGTGGGCCACGTTGCGGGCCGAATAATCCCGGAGTCCGAGATGGCGCCCCTCGTGGCCAACGCCGGGGGAAACCCGCTCTTCCTGCGCGAGGCGGCGCGAGACCACCTCGACGGCGATCGAGGCACGGAAGGAACCACCGCCCACGATCCACCCCGAGGTGAAACGCGCCATGCGGGGTCGCCTGAGGACTACCACTCCCTCGTTCTTCAGCGGGTCGCCAGACTCGAAGCTGCAACCCGGCATCTCTTGAAGGCGGCCGCCATTGTGGGCGAACGTTTCGAAGTCTCCATGGTATCGAAGATGCTCGGGCAGAACACCGAAACCCTGCTGGAGCACGCCGCGGTCATCGCTGCGCTGGACGAGGCGTGCGTAGCCGACCTGACGCAACCAGTCCCTGGAAAGTTGACGCACTATCAGTTCACACACTCCCTGATTCGCAAAGCGCTCTGTCGAGCGATGCAGCCCAGTGAGCGTCGTGAGCTACATCGCCGCGCGGTCCTCGCGCTCGAATCCGAAACCGACGCGAATTCCGAGTTGCATCTCACCCAGCTCGCCTCCCACAGCTACGAGTGCGCCCTGGCCGGAGAAGCGGTGCGGGCCGGGCGGTACAATCATCGGGCGGCCCAAAGGGCCGAGAAACTTCTTGCCTTCGACGAGGCGGCCCTGTTCTACGACCGCACGATCGAAGCGCACCGCTTGCATGCACCCAAAGAGCGGCGCGAGTTCGGCGGCCTGTTGCTGCAGGCCGGCTCGGCCCATGGGTGGGCCGGCGGCTGGGAACGCTCGCGCGAGATCTTCGAGGAAGCTCTCGCCATCGGCCGAGACTTGCAGGACGACACGATTTTCTGCTGGGCCACTCTGGGGACGCTCGGGCCGTGGCATATCGCCGGTCCGGTCAACGAACGGACCGTCGAGCGGCTCGAAGAGGCACTGGCCAGGACACCGCTGCAGGAGTCTCTGCTGCGTATGCATCTCGTGAGCCGTCTCGCGGGCGAGCTGCGCTTCTGTGGGCGCGCAG
The DNA here is from genome assembly GCA_029243485.1 of Candidatus Binatia bacterium. NCBI lineage: Bacteria > Candidatus Binatota > Binatia (SeqCode) > Binatia bacterium. Next base: position 5,200 of record JAQWRY010000068.1, read on the forward strand.
CTCGCGGAGAAGAATTGACCCGCGACATGCTGGCCCGGGCACGGCAAAGTGGCGATCGCGACCTTCTCGCCCATTGCTGTTCCCTGGCCCGCTTCGGAATCTGGGGACCGAAGAACCTCGAAGAGCGCCTCGCCGTCGCGACGGAAGGATTGGAGTTGTGCCACTCGGTTCCATCTCGCTTTCTGGAGTTCGCCTCGCGCCTGTGGAAGGCGATCGACCTCCTAGAGTCCGCGCGCTGCCGAGAGGCTTGGGCGGAGATCGATTGCCTTCAATCGATCGCGCAAGAGTCGCGCACACCGGCGTTGGTGTGGCAGAGCCGGATCTTCTCTGCCACGAAAGCCCTCCTTCGGGGAGACTTCGCGGCCGCCGAGCAGATCGCCAACGACGCTCTATCCGTTGGAATGCGCGCGAACCTCAGCGATGCGCCGATCCTCCACGGGGTCTTCCGATTTCAGTTCTGCTGGCTTCGTGGAACCCTCGACGAGCTCGAGACCGCGATCACCATGCTCGTAAACCTGGATCCCGGCCATTCCGCCTGGCGAGCCGGAATGGCGATGATGTACCTCGAAACCGACAGACGAGGGCAGGCTCGCGAGCAACTCGCCCTCTTCATGTCCGATGGCCTCGATACAATCGAGGACACTCCTGCCTACCTCGGAGCGTTGACCCTCGCGGGCGAGGTTTCCGTCGGACTTCGGGACGCTGAGGTCGCCCGCACGCTTTATGATGAGCTCGTACCCTATGCCGGTCGTCTCGTGGTGCTCGGAAACGCCACGGCTTGCCACGGTGCGGTCGACTCCCTCCTGGGTGCGCTCGCGGACGTCGCCGGGCGCGACGACGATGCCGAAGGCCACTTTGCGTCTGGCCTCGAACTGGAATCCAGACTGGATGCGGCTCCCCTGACGACGAAGACGAGGCTCGCATGGGGGCTTTGGCTTGCGAAAGAAGACCCGGCGCAGGCGCGGGAGCTGTTGGCGCGATCCGCACGAGACGCGGAGGCGTTGGGCATGGTTCGCATCCGAGACGCCGCACGTGCCGCCCTCGACCGTTTGCGTGCGGCTCACGAAACCGGCGAATCGGCCCCCGGAAACACCTCGGCCCCGAAGACGCTCGAGGCAAGGGCAACGATCCGGCGCACGGGAGACTACTGGACGATCCGCACGAATGCGGACGAGATCCAAATCAAGGACAGCAAAGGCCTCGCCTATCTGACTCATCTTCTGAGGCACCCGCAACGGGAGTTCCCGTCGATCGAACTCCTTGAACTGACCGACCCCACGCAGCGGACGCAGAGCTCGGTTCCGGACCGACGGCGCCCCATCGACGACGCTCTTTCGGGCATCGATACAACCGCGATCGACAGCTATCGCAACCGGTTGCGCGCGCTGCGCGCCGAGCGCGATGAAGCCGAAGAGAACAACGACATCGGCCGGGAAGCCGCCCTGCAGAGCGAGATCGAGTTTCTTGCCCAGGAGCTGGCTCAGGCTCTGGGCCCCGGTGGCCGACCGCGACGCGCGGGCTCCGACGTCGAACGAGCTCGTCTCAACGTCACCCGGGCGATCAAGCGGGCGATCGAACGAATCCAAGAAGGGCACCCGGCTCTCGGTCGGTCGCTGAGCGCGACGATCCGGACGGGCAACCTGTGCTCGTACGAGCCGGATCCGGACCGGCCTCTCACCTGGGACGCTTGACCCGGCCGCTCCGACTTCGCCGCCCGGGCGCCGCGACTTCGCCAAGTCGTGAGAATCGGCCATGGAACCTCGTTCCGGCCGATTGAGCGCACTCCTTTCGAGACTTTCATTCGCTTGCGCCCGTTGGTCACTCAGCCGGCAGAGCCAGAAGCCGCCAAAAGGCGGCCACCATGAACCGCTCGACGATTTTGACCCTCCTCCTCCTGCATGCATTCGCAACGCCGGCAACGGCCAAGATCCTCGGTCTGTACGTCGTCAAAGACGTCGGGATCAGTGGGCCTGATTTATAAGAGACACTTCCGGCACGTTTGCCCGCCTAGGCCGCACGTAGATTCTGCCGCTCACGACGAGCCATCGTCTTCTTCTTGATCTGTTCGCGGCGCGTCAGGATCGCGGTGCGCCGCCCATGATATGCATCGGCTGGAGTCACGTTGTCCAGTGACTCGTGGTAGCGCCGGTGGTTGTAGTGCTCGACGAAGCGACCGATCGAGCGCTCGATCTTTCCCTGCGTTTGCGGATGGTACGGCGC
>JAQWRY010000069.1 GCA_029243485.1 Candidatus Binatia bacterium
CTCGATGTCGGCTCGTCACATCCTGGGGCTGGAGCAGGTCCCAAGGGTTCGGCTGTTCGCCGATTAAAGTGGCACGCGAGCTGGGTTCAGAACGTCGTGAGACAGTTCGGTCCCTATCCGCCGTGGGCGCAGGAAATTTGACAGGAGCTCTCCTCAGTACGAGAGGACCGGGAGGGACGTACCTCTAGTGTTCCGGTTGTCACGCCAGTGGCACCGCCGGGTAGCTACGTGCGGACGGGATAACCGCTGAAAGCATATAAGCGGGAAGCCCACCTGAAGATGAGATTTCCCTGGGGCTTAGCCCCCTGAAGGTCCGTCGAAGACTACGACGTTGATAGGCAGGATGTGGAAGCGCAGCAATGTGTGAAGCTAACCTGTACTAATGGACCGTGAGGCTTGACCACTAATGACGAGCTACCACGCTCGAGAACTCAATGATTAATCGGCCAATATGATTTCCGCACGCTTCGTCGTGCGGATGTCCGCAAACTTAGCTTGTGTTTCTTAGCTTTGGTTTGTGGGCATGAAGATCCCCAATTTTCGGTGGTTATGGCGAAGGTGACCCACCCGTTCCCATCTCGAACACGGAAGTGAAACCCTTCAGCGCCGATGGTACTGCGTCGTTCTCGACGTGGGAGAGTAGGACACCGCCGGGATCTTTCGAGAAGGCCCGCTGTCTAACGACGGCGGGCCTTTTCTCGTTTACCCACAGTCTGGGGCGACGCTACCAGATGGAGACGCCGTGGAGTCTACCACGACGATGTGGCGGTAGACTCGCAACGGCGCCTGTACACCTTTGCGGTCGTGGACCGGACTGTGGAGTTCCAGGGGCAGCCCCTCTGCGGCTCCCGGCTCTCTGACGAGCGGCTTCAGACCATCGCGGACCTGACCAAGCAGGTGGCGGCGGGGAAGGCGGCTCTGAAGCGTCTCGCGCGCGCCCGGGATGTACTCCACCCGAACTCGAGCGAGCTCGTGGATTGGCCCAACCCCGACGCGTCGGGGAACCAGGCTACGGGGCGGCAGGCGCTGATCTCGCTCCGGGACATCGACCTCCTCGCCTTAGTCGACCTGGACGCGACGGCTGCACTCGTGAGTCGTCGAGGTCGACCCACGTTCCGGGGAGATCGTCTAGACCTGCCGCGCGGATCCGCCCTGCGCGTGTTCTTCCCGCGCCGGGGGGCCGTACAAGGCCACGCTGCCGGCTGGTTCGACCTGCTGGAGCAAAGCAGGAGAAATGAAGTTGCGGGGGTAGGATTTGAACCTACGACCTTCGGGTTATGAGCCCGACGAGCTACCGGACTGCTCCACCCCGCGCGTCAGGTGTTAACGAGCGACTCGCACGCTGTCAACGGAGCGGGGGGATTCCAGCAGGTTTACTCCAAAATCTGGTTGGCTTAGCGACGGCCGTGGCCGCCACCACCACCACCACCACCCCAGCCGCCACGCGGGCCGGGCGCGCCGATGGGCTCGATCTTCGGGAGAACCCAAGGCATGTACGGGGGGCGGGCATCCAGGATGCGCTTCTTGCCGCGTTTCAGGCGTTCACGAAGTCGGTTGCGGGCGACGCCACCCTCGTGCGCTTCCTCGACCTCTTCGCTCGGGATCTCGACGACTGTTTCGCCCTGCGACACGCGCAGGTTGATCCGCACCTTGTCGTCCTTCGAGGTCAGAGGTTCCCACGCGATCCTCTTGTCGATCGAGCGGATAACGGAACGAAGGAGCTCCTGGTCTGCTTGCGCCATGGGTGGCTGGTTAGCCAAGCAGGGCCTCGATCTCAACCAAGCGCTCGTCGGGGCAAAGAAAATGCGACGAAATTGTGGAAACTGGCGTGCGCTCTGCCCTGGCCTCTGGCATATTCCTGGAGGCTCCTAATCATGACGACTCTTGATCCTACCGTGCTAGTCGTGGACGACGATAAGGAAATTCGACAGTCCGTCATGGACATCCTCCGGCGCGTGGGGTGCCGGGTCGTCGAAGCCGCGGATGGGCCGGCGGCCATCGCCGCGGCCGTCGCCGTTCAGCCGGATCTCGTGTTCCTGGACATGACGATGCCGGGGGGCATGGACGGCGCTCAGGTCGCCGAGGAGTTACGGCGGCGGTTTGCCAGGCGCGAGATTCCGGTCGTCGCCCTCAGTGCCGGTCGGGAGCCGGCCGACCGTGAGCGGGCTCTCGAGGCCGGCTGCAACCTATACTTGACGAAGCCGTGTGCCCCGGACCGCATCCGAGAGGTCGCGAAGGACATGCTGCGTAAGCGTCCGGGCAATCCCGATCTGGCCTCCTGAGCGCCCCGAAGGCGGTCGAGGTGACGCGCCGCGACCGGGACGCTAGGCTCCCGCGGCGATGCCGGTAGCCAAGCTTCGTCCGATCAGCAGCCACGTTGCGGCGATCGATCTCCATGGGCGCTTCCAAGTGGCCGTGTTCCTCGTTCGCCACGAGCACGGTCTGCTCGCCGTCGATGCGGGCTTTCCCGGCTGGGCGTACGCGATTCTCACGGCCGCGCAGTCGTTGCCGGAGCCGAATCGCATCACGCACGTGATCCTCACCCACGCTCATTCCGATCACATCGGCGGCGCCGGCATCCTCGCGACGGAGTGCGGCGCGGAGATCCTCTGCTCGGAGGCGGAACGCCCGTACATCGAGGACGGGCGCTCTCTCGCGTCGGCGGCCTGTAGTCTCGGCTCGAAAATATCCTTGACGCTGAACCATTGGATGCAGCAGCGCCAGGTCCAGCCGGTGAAGGTCGCGGGAACGCTCGCCGAAGGCGATCGCCTCGGTGGCTTGTCCGTCGTCGGCATGCCCGGACACACCCCCGGGCAGATCGCGCTGGTCCACGAGAAGGATCGCCTGGTGCTCTGCGCAGATGCACTGTTCAACGTCCGCGGCGGCGTCGGCTACGACCCGGCCCCGGGGGTGACCGCCGACCTCGTGGCCGCCGAAGCATCAATGCGGAGGCTCGCCGACATCGGCGTCGACGATGTCGCGCCCAGCCATGGCCCCGCGCTTCTGGGCGATGCACGAGAGCGGATCGCGGCGTTTCTCGAACGTCGCTGAAGGCCTTTACTCCGCGCCCCTGTGGAACTAAGTCCGAAAGGGATGCGCTTGTTTCGAAGAACGGTTGTCGCGGTCGGTGCGTTGGTCCTTCTGGGAATCGGTTCGCCGGTTTCGGCCGAGCCGGCGCCGGCGGCCCGCAAGGGGGTCCCGCGGCTCGGTGCCGCCGGAGCGTCTGAAGAGATATCGGGCCGCATCGCGGCCTCGACCCGCGGACAGAGTGGGCCCGTTCGTCTGGTCATCGAACTGGCCGGTGGCAAGGAACTCGCAGTCCTGGTCGCCCCCGACGAGCTTTGTGATCGCCTCGGTTTGTCGCTGAAGGTCGATGAGGAGATCATGGTGGTCGGCCGGGTAATGCCCGGTGAACGGCCGTTGCTCGTGACGAGTGTCGTCGTCGTGGATGGACGTCGGGTCGATATCCGTGACGCGGCCGGCGGTTGGGCCAAGCCCCCGGAGGCCGAGCCCCGGGAGGCCGAGCCGGTGGCACCCGCGGAGCTCGGCGAGCCGGCGAACTCCCCCTGAAGTGCACGATCGTCACTTCGTTCTTGTCATGGGGCGAAGAAAAGGCGAAGAAGGGGCGTGTCCGATTGGGGCTACGTCGAACTTCGCTGTCGCAGCGCCTTCTCCTTCCTCGCGGGGTCGTCGCCGCCTGAGGATCTCATCCGGCGCGCGGCCGAGTTGGGGCACGGCGCGTTGGCTTTGGCCGATCGCGACGGCCTCTACGGGGCACCACGCTTCTGGAAGGCGGCCAAGGCCGCCGGGACGCGGCCGATCGTCGGTGCCGAGGTCACGCTCTCGTCCGGCCGGCTGCTCCTGCTGGTCGAGAGTCGCACCGGGTATCGGAATCTCAGCAAGCTCCTCACCCGAGGTCAGGCACGCGGGGAGAAGGGCACGTCCCTCGTCGAGCCCGCGGAACTCGAGCAACACGCTGCGGGTCTGATCTGCCTCGCCGGAGCCGGGGAGAGCCCCCTGACCAACGCGCTCCGTCGGGGGGATTCAGCGCGGGCCACGAAGCTGTCGGGATGGTTGCAGGGGATCTTCCCCTCGCGGGTCTGGGTCGACGTCCAGCGCTCCCTCGATCCGCGTGTCGAGCGCCGCACGCGAGTCCTGCGCGATCTCGCGGATTCCGTCGGGATTCCACTCGTCGCGAGCGGCGACGTCCGCGCCGCTCGGCGCAGCGACCGTCGGGTCCTCGACGTCCTCACGTGCATCGGCCAGAAGACCACGCTCGACCGCGCGGGCCGTCGGCTCCCCATCAACGGCGAGCAGCACCTCGTGCCGCCTCAGGTCACCGCGATGCGCTTTCGCGACTTCCCGGGAGCAATCGAAGCCACGCGCACGATCGCCGAGCGCTGTGAGTTCACGCTCGACGGTTTGGGCTATCGCTTCCCCGAGTTCCCGGTCGGCCCCGGCGAGACGTCCCAGGGGATGCTCGCGCGGCTTACGTTCGACGGCGCGCGCGAACGCTACGGGCATCCTCTCTCGAGTCGCGTCGAAGAACAGCTTCGCCACGAACTTGCAGTGATCGGCAAGCTCGAGTTGTCCGGCTACTTCCTGATCGTCTGGGACATCGTGCGGTTCTGTCGCGATCAAGGGATCCTGGTGCAGGGGCGCGGTTCGGCCGCCAACAGTGCGGTCTGTTACTCGCTCGGCATCACGGCCGTCGACGCGGTTGGGATGGAGCTTCTCTTCGAGAGGTTCCTCTCCGAGGAGCGCGGGGAATGGCCGGATATCGACCTCGATCTTCCGTCGGGCGACCGGCGCGAGCAGGTCATCCAGTACGTCTATCGACGCTACGGTCCCCCCGAGGCGATTCGCCGCGGCCCGGCGGACATCAATACGGCGGGCTCCGGTGTCGCTATGACGGCAAACGTCATCACCTACCGGGCGAAGAGCGCTCTTCGGGAAGCCGGCAAGGCGCTCGGCTTCGCGCCGCTCCAACTCGACCGCTTGAGCAAGCACATGGCGCACATCGGGTTCCACGACGAGAACGACAACCTCGTCTCGCGATTGCGCGAAGGAGGCGTCGACGTCGAATCGCCGCGCGTGAAGCTCCTGGTGCGATGTGTCGAATCGCTTCAAGGGTTGCCCCGACATCTCGGGCAACACTCGGGCGGACTCGTCATCGCCGCCGGTCGTCTCGACGAAGTCGTTCCACTCGAACCCGCAAGCATGCCGGGGCGCACGGTCGTGCAGTGGGACAAGGACGATTGCGCCGATCTCGGTTTGATCAAGATCGACCTGCTCGGCCTCGGAATGATGGCCGTACTCGAAGAGGCGCTCCCCCTCGTGCGGGAGTACGAAGGCATTGACCTCGATCTCGCGAAGCTCCCGGTGGACGACCCCGAGACCTACGCGATGATGCGTCGTGCCGATACGGTCGGCGTCTTCCAAATCGAGTCACGCGCGCAGATGGCAACCCTGCCTCGTCTCAAACCAAAGACGTTCTACGATCTGGTCGTCGAGGTCGCGATCATCCGCCCCGGTCCGATCGTCGGGCAGATGGTGCACCCGTACCTGAATCGGCGGTCGGGGCGTGAGGAGATCGTGTACCCACACCCGCGCCTCGAGCCGATCCTTCGGCGCACTCTCGGCGTGCCTTTGTTTCAGGAGCAACTGCTGCGTGTTGCGATGGCCGTCGGAGGGTTCAGTGGCGGTGAGGCCGAGGAACTGCGCCGAGCCATGGGCTTCAAGCGTTCGGTGCAATTGATGCAGGAGATCGAACAGCGCCTGCGCACCGGACTCGACGAGAACGGCATTCAGGGCGACGCCGCGGAGGCGATCGTTCGCAGCATCACGTCGTTCGCGCTCTACGGCTTTCCGGAGTCGCACGCGGCGAGCTTCGCGTTGATCGCCTATGCCTCCGCCTACTTGAAGGCGCATCACCCGGCGGCCTTCCTGTGCTCGCTGCTCAACGCGTGGCCGATGGGCTTCTACCATCCCTCGACACTCGTGAAGGACGCCCAACAGCACGGCGTTCGTGTGCTCGCGATCGACGTCACGTGTTCGAATTGGGAATCCACCATGGAGCGCGGAACGAAGGAGGGGGAGGGCCCGGCCGTTCGCTTGGGACTTCGGTTCGTTCGAGGTCTGCGCGAGGAGTCGGCACGGCGGCTTGAAGCAAGTCGGAACGAGGCACCCTTTCGTGATGTCGCCGACCTCGTACATCGGGCGGAGCTTCAACAGCGTGAAGGGGAATCTCTGGCCGAGCTCGGAGCCTTGGGTGGGCTCGCCGATCCGTCCCGGCGTGCGGCTCTTTGGCAGGTGGCCGGTCTGCCCAAACCGAGTGAGAAGCTCTTGTCGGGGTTGCCGTCGCCGGTGTCGGGTGCCGGGCCGCCACCGATGACGCGGCTGGAGGAGACTCTGGCCGACTACCGCGCGAGCGGCATCACGACCGGCCCTCACGTGATGGCCCACCTGCGGGAAGATCTCGACCGCCGCGGGATCGTCCCGGTGGCGGACATGGCGCTTCTCGCGGATGGAAGTCGGGCGACGACGGCGGGGCTGGTGATCGTCCGCCAGCGCCCGATGACCGCAAAGGGCTTCTGTTTCCTGACTTTGGAGGACGAAACGGGCATCGGAAACGCGGTCATCACGCCAAGCCGCTATGCGGACCTCCGCCGCGTCCTCTCTGCCCATCCCTTGGTGGTCCTCGAGGGGGAGATTCAGCGCAAGGACGACGTGACCCATTTGCGGGTGGATCAGATGGAACCGCTGGGCCTGGACGGGCCCACGCCCCCTTCCCACGATTTCCGCTGATGAAATTTCCCTCACAAACCTACTTGATAATGACTTTCAATTTCGGCATTATTCTCAAATGGTCGTTTGCCTCTGTCAGGGCGTCTCCGAGAAGCAAGTTCGCGAGGCCATCGTGAACGGCGCCACCAGCCGTAAGAAGGTCACGAGCGCCTGTGGTGCGGGGGCCGGCTGTGGCGGCTGCCACGGGTCGATCCGCGACATCATCCGGGAGCACCGTGCGGCCGAGGCGAGGGCGGCCGAGGCGAGGGCGGCCCAGGCCAAGGCCGGCGTGGAGCCGGCCTGCGCCACGAGAGAGCCGCGCACGACCGACCCGACGGGCTTCTGTTCCCCCGTCGCTGCGCTCGGCTGAGCGCTCCTCCGCCTGCGGCCCCGAGCGCCGCTACACAGGTCGTGTAGCTGGCATCTCGCTTGCATTTCTCTGTGTCCACGAGAGGTGCCCCAATGGAAAAGTCGCGACGAGGTTCAAACTTCTCCGCCGACCCTGACGGTTGGCGAGACGGCGGTAGAGAACACTGGATTCCGCTGGATTCCGACGGAGGGGATCTCCACGAGAGGCATTCCCCGCCCGCTCCTGGGGAGGAGCCGACCCCCGATCGAGCCGCGGAAGAGTAATCAAAAGTTTACACTTTCGATTTACTCTGTGTCCCAAAGTTCTCAGTTGGGCGGGCTCAGCTCGGTCCGCGCTCGTCTTCGGGGATGATGCTCTCTCCCGACGCGTTCTTCTCCGCCAGCACGGCCAGCATCTCGTCCACTCCGTCGCGCGAGACGATCTCCTGAAGCTGTGAGCGGAAGTTCGAGACGAGGCTGATCCGCTCGACCACCACGTCGATCACGCGCCAGTCGTCGCCCTTCTTGCGCAGCCGGTAGTCGACCAGGATGTCGTCGGCCGCACTCCCGCGAACGATCCTCGATTGGACCGTCCAGTCGCCGCGGGGTTCTTCGCGGTCGCCGGTGATCTCGATGGTCTCGTTTGCGTAGCTGTCGACGTTCTTCCCGTACGTGACGGACAGGTGCTTCTTGAACTCGCGGACGAACGTCTGCTGCTGCTCCGGCGAGAGCTTCTTCCAGTTCCGCGCCAGCACCAGTCGCGAGATGGTGGCGAAGTCGAACCGCGCGTAGGCGATCTCTTGTATCGCGGCGATCTTCCCGTCGGAGTCGAGCTTCGGATCCTTCAACACCACGAGCACCTGATTCGCGGTCTCCTGGACGAAGTCGCGCGGGCCCTCCGCCCGGGCGATCCCGAAGGTGGAGAGTGTGATCGCAAGGGTGAGGAGCGGGGCCAGGAGCTTCATGGTGCGTCCTTTTCGTCCAGCGGGACTGCGACGTCTTCGAAATCGTCTTCCTCGAAGAAGTACAGGTCGGCATCGCGCTCGGCGCGAGCCGCCTCGATGCCTTTGATGTGTTCGAGACGCTGCTGTTGGTACGCATTGCGTGCGGCGACGTAGAGGTCGAACGAAGCGTCGCGCGCGCCTTGGGCCGTCTCGAGATTCAGTGAGCGTGCGTTCAAGGCGTTGATCGCCGTCGATCCGATCAAAATGGGCAGGTCGATGAAGAAGGTCTGCACTCCGAAGTACGCATCGACGAGGAGGCCCGTCGTGTCGCGAATGTTCGAGGAGCCCCAGATGGGCCAGACGAGATACGGTCCAGGGGGCGAGCCCCATTTACCCAGCGTCTGGCCGAAGTCGGCGCGTTGGATGGGCATGTCCAGTGCGGTCGCCGGGTCGAACACGCCGCCGAGCCCGATGGTGGTGTTGACCGCAAAGCGGGTGACGGTGATCGCCGCCGGGTCGATGTCTCCCTGCAGGAGATTGTTGATGAAGCGAATCGGGAACAGCAGGTTGTCGAAGAAGTTGCTGATACTGCGCTGAACCGGGTGGGGCACGACGAAGTCCCATCCGCGTGCGGTCGGCTCGAGAATGTACCCGTCCAGGGTGTCGTTCACCGAGAACATGGCCCGGTTGAACGGTTCGAACGGGTCGTCGTCGTTGACCGAAGCTTCCCCCGGCTCGGAGCAGGCCGGGCCGCGGGCGGACGCGTTCGATACCAGCGAGGTGGGTACGAGCAGTAGGCTCAGCAGAGCGGTCAGGGCGATGGGGTGAACGTTCATGCTTTGCAGTCCTCAGTCCGACGAGCCGAGGTTATTGACTAGCTTGCCGATGAGTCGCTCGAGCACGACGGCAGACTCGGTGAAGGCGATCTCTTCGCCGTCTCCGAGGATCTCCTCTTCGCCGCCGAGTTGCAGCGAGATGTAGCGATCACCCAGGAGTCCACCGGTGATGATCGAGGCGCTCGTGTCGACGGGCAGTTCGAGCCCTGGATTGAGATCCATGCTCACCCGAGCTCGATAGTCATCGTTCAGTGAGATCCCCGTGACGCGACCCACACGGACGCCGGCGATGTCGACGGGGGCGAGGGGCTTCAAGCCCGACACTTCGTCGAACGTTGCATATAGCGCGAGTCCGCCCTTGTGGGAGAACGGCGCCTCGCCCACGCGGAACGCGAGGAACGCCACTGCCGCCAGGCCGGCGACGACGAACACACCCGCGAGGAGATCGCGGAGCGGCGATCGACTCATCAAATTCGGAACCCCCAAAGTGCTGTCACGAAGTAATCACCGATGAGAACCGCCACGGACGTGGTGACGACGGTCGACGTCGTTGCGGCGCTGACTCCCGCGGCCGTAGGTGCAGCGTTGTATCCACGGAAAGTCGCGATCAAACCGGCGAGGAAACCAAAGATCAAGGCTTTGAAGAAGCATCCCCCGATGTCATCGGAGAACCGGATGGACGATTTTAGACCCGAGACGAAGATCCCCGGGTCGAGCCCCATGAGCCCGACCCCGACAAAGAACGCGCCGGTGAGCCCGAAGAGGACGAATAGGGTCGTCAGGATCGGCATTACGAAGATCAGCGCCAGCGCCTTGGGCGCCACGACGATCTCCATGGGGTCGATCGACATCATCCGGAGGCCGTCGAGCTGCTCGGAGGTGACCATCGATGCGATCTCGGCGGCAGTCGCGGAGCCGGCGCGCCCGACGACCAGAAGCGCGGTGAGCACCGGCCCCAGCTCCCGGATGAGGCTCAGCCCGACGACGGTGCCGAGCGAGCTCTCCGCGCCGAAGCGAACGAGCGTGTTGTAGCCCTGGAGGCCCAGGACCATACCCACCGCGAGGCCGGAGACGCACACGATGATCAGGGACAGGAAGCCCTGATTGTAGATCTCTTCGATGAATCGCCGCCCGCGCAGTGGTGGCGTCAGGGCGGCCCGCAGGAACGCGAACGTGAACGTCAGCATCCGCCCGAGCTCGGACAGGACCTGGAGCCCCCGCCAGCCGATCTCCCGAACTGCGTCCGCCACACTCATGGCTGGATGGTCTCTGACGGCGCGAGCGTCACGTCGTCTATTGCGAGGTCTTCATCGAAGAAGTCGGCAACCTCCTGATCTTCGCTGCGCCGCAGGTCGGCCGGCTTCCCCTCGACCGAGCGTCCGGGCAGGAGGAGCAGGGCGTGGTCGGCAAGCCGCAGAGTGGAGGCTATGTGGTGGGAAATCACGAGGACGGTGATCCCGCGCTCCTGATTGATCTTCGCGAGAAGCATCTCGATCCGCTTCACCGAGGCCGGGTCCAGCCCAGAGAAGGGCTCGTCGCATAGGAGGATCTCGGGCTCCCGGAGGATCGCCCGGGCGAGCGCCGCACGCCTCAGCATGCCGCCGGACAGCTGCCCCGGGAGCAGGTGATCGATCTTTTCGAGACCCACCGACGAGAGCTGGGCGCGGACCGCGGTCGCGATCGCGTCGGCCGGCAGGTCGGAGTGCTCCCGGAGCGGGAGCGCGAGGTTGTCGAAGATCGTCAGGGAATCGAGAAGGGCGCCGCCCTGAAAGAGCATGCCGATCCGGGATCGGACCGAGTAAAGCGCGGCCTCGGAGGCGCCAGTGACCTCCTCGTCCCCCACGAAGATGCGCCCAGCCTCGGGGCGGATCAGGCCTCCTAGGAGCCTCAGGAGCGTGCTCTTCCCGGAGCCACTGCCGCCCAGGAGGACGGAGATCTGGCCGCGAGGAAACCCGCAGGTGAGGTCGTCGAAGACGGTTCGCTCGCCGAAGTGCATTCGGACGTGTTCGAACCGGACGTGCGCGTCGTACGCGGGGGAGCCTTCCATGGTCAAATCCGACGGATCCCTTGCGGAAATATCAGAGGCCCCAAGAAGGTACCAGCGACCGGGTGCATTCAGCGATCGTCTGCAGACGTAGCCACTCGGAGCGCGACGGTGCTCAAGTAGGACACCTCAGGTATGTCGAGAGGAGGGACCGGCGATGAGCGGCAAGAACGAGCGCAGCAGCGTGAGGCGTCACCGCGAGGAGGTGGCGCGATTGCGCACGCTCGCCGACGATTGGCGACAGTCCGTCCTGCCGCCGCGGGAGCCGGGCCGGCCGGACCGCGTTGCGGTCGCGGTCGTGCCGTCCAACGACCGCCGCACCGCTCGACTCCCAGCCGACCGCCGCAGCCGCTTTGTGGGTCACCTGAAGCAGCTGATCGAAGAAGTCGAGCAGGAAGTTGCGGAGTTGGACCCTGCCGACGGCCGCGAGCGTGCCCGCGGCGATACCCAGCACAGCAGCCCGATGCTGGGCGACGCGTGCGCCACGTGCCGTGGTCATTGCTGCCTCACAGCCGGGGAGCATGCCTACCTGGATTCGCCGGACATCCGGCGCTTCTGGTCGACCCGGCCGACGGCCACCGGGGCGAGCATCGCCAAGGCCTATCTTGGGGCGTTGCCGGAACGTAGCTTCTCGGGTTCCTGCGTCTTTCATGCCACGGCCGGGTGCGCGCTGCCCCGCGAGATGCGCGCGGAGATCTGCAACACCTTCCTCTGCGACGGGGCCCAGGCCCTGAAGGCGGAGCTCGCAGACGGGGGAGCGGATCGAGCCTTCCTGGTCGCTACCGGCGGGGGCGAGCTGCGTCGCGCGACCCTCGTGGACGCGGAAGGCACCCGCAGGCGAGTCCGCCGACGGTAGCGTCGAGTGCAGTAGTGCGCCTCTTGGGATCCCCCGAGCGCCCCACGGCCGTTGCACGCAGGCGTTCACGGATGAACGCCTGCTCCATTGCGCGATTCAGTCACAAACTGCGAGAGCGGCCTCTTGCGCCACTCCGGGCAAAAACCGCGCAATCCAGAATCGCGCCGTCTCGTGCGAGTCGAGTTTCTGTAGTTGCCTCCTGCCTTTGGAACTACGATGCGCCCGCCAGGAATTGAACCTGGACTTAGGGTTCCGGAGACCCTCGTGATATCCATTTCACTACGGGCGCGTGGCCCCAGCCATACCTCAACGTCGGTCACGCTGCCACGTCCGATGGCGGATTCTGCCCTAGTCTGGGTGGGTTTTGGAGGCCATCACGGCGCTGGACTGGCGACGAGCGCAGTCGAAGGGTAGAGACCCGACTGGGGCCGAGCCTCCCAATGGGCGGTGGCCAAGCGGTTAAGGCGCCGGGTTTTGGTCCCGGTATTCGAAGGTTCGAATCCTTCCCGCCCAGTTCACAGGGAACACGGCTCGGGGGATTCCAGCAGACTGTCCGAACGGAAATTCATGACCGACGGAAATACCCACGGCGACGTCGCAAAGGACTCGATCAAGATCTTTGCGGGTAACTCGAACCTCGAGCTCGCGCGGGACATCTCCGCTTACCTCGGCGTGAACATCGCCCGGGCAGAGCTCCGACGCTTCAGCGACGGCGAGATCAACGTCGACATCCAGGAGAACGTCCGCGGTGGCGACGTCTTCGTTCTTCAGTCGACCTCGACGCCCGGGAACGACCATCTGATGGAACTGCTGCTCATCCTCGACGCTTTGAAGCGTGCGTCGGCCGGGCGCATAACGGCGGTCGTTCCGTATTACGGGTATGCGCGGCAGGATCGGAAGGTCGCGCCCCGGGCACCGATAAGCGCCAAGCTCGTGGCCGATCTGCTGGAGACCGCAGGCGCCTCGCGCCTCCTCACGATGGATCTGCATGCCGGCCAGATACAGGGCTTCTTCAACATCCCGGTCGACAATCTCTACGCGACGCCGGTCCTCCTGAAACACCTGCGCGAGCGAGTCGCAGGGACGCCCTGCACGGTGATCTCACCGGACGCCGGCGGCGTGGAGCGCGCACGAGCATTCGCCAAGCGGCTCGACGGCTCTCTGGCCGTCATCGACAAGCGCCGCTCAGGCCCCAACGAAGTGGCCGAGATGAACATCATCGGCGAGGTAGGCTCCCGAATCGCCATCCTTGTCGACGACATGGTCGACACCGCCGGCACCCTCACGAACGCGGCCGAGGCGGCGATTGCCGCTGGGGCACAAGAGGTTTTGGCGGTTTGCACGCACGCGGTCCTCTCGGGGCCGGCCATCGAACGCCTCGAGAAATCACAGATCAAGGAGCTGATCGTCACCAATACGATCCAGCTCGGCGAGCACGCCGGCCGGTGCGAGAAGATCCACACCCTGAACGTCGCTCCACTCATCGGCGAAGCGATCCGCCGGACCCATCACGAAGAATCGATCAGCTCACTCTTCATCTGAAATCAGTCATCTGAAGTAAGCGGTCATCGGACGTAAGCGGTTCCCCTCGGAAGGGGCAGCGCGAGGAGTCGAATCATATGGAATCGTTGGTACTCGAAGTTGAAAAGCGCGAAACGGGCGGCAAAGGCCCGGCTCGACGCGTTCGCATGGAAGGCAAGCTGCCGGGCATCTTCTACGGTCCCGGCACGGAGGCGATGCCTCTGAAGATGGATCTGACCACGTTCGAGCGTGGCATTCGCGGACTCGAGGGGACGCATCTGATCCAGCTCAAGTCTCCCGAGAGCGACCTCGACGGCAAGATGGTCCTCGTGCGCGACGTCCAGGTGGAGCCGGTCAGTGAGGGCGCTTTACATGTCGATCTGATCGAGGTTCCGCTCGACAAGCCGATCGACGTGCGCGTCCCGCTGCACTTCGTCGGAAAGCCGGAGGGCGTGACTCTCGGCGGCTTGTTGCAGCCGATTCTGCGCGAGTTGCACGTCAGCTGCTTGCCTACGCAGATTCCGGAGTCGATCGACGTCGACGTGACACCTCTCGCGATCCACGACGTTCTTCACGAGAACGACCTGGTGCTCCCCGACGGTGCGAAGTTGACTCGCAGCGACAACCAGCCGGTGGTGTCGGTGCAGCCTCCGACGGTCACCGAAAAGCTGGCAGGCGAAGAGGCCGACGCGGCCGATGCGGCACCTGCTGCCGAGGGCGGCGAGGGCGATGCGAAGCCGGCGGAGTCGTCGGAAGGCGGGGACAAGGACAAGGACAAGTCCTGACCCTTGGGAGAACGACGGGCGATCGTCGGCCTGGGCAATCCCGGTCCGCGGTACGACGGCACGAGGCACAACATCGGCTTCGTGGTGGTCGACGCGGTCGGGGCGCGGGTGGATGCTCCCCTGGAGCGTGCCGATCACGGGGCGCTTTGGAGCCGGGCGTCTTCTGAGGATTTCGGCGAGATTTTTTTCGCGAAACCCCAGAGCTACATGAACCGAAGCGGCGAGCCTCTGGCGGCTCTCCTGGAAGACTGGGCCGTCGCCCCCACGGACGTCCTGGTCGTGCACGACGACGTCGATCTCGAGATCGGGCGTCTAAAACTGAAGCAGGGTGGGGGCATGGGGGGGCATCGAGGCCTCCTGTCGATCGAGGAAGAGACCGGAACACGGGATTTTTGCCGTCTCCGGTTCGGCGTAGGCCGGCCACTGGCCGGGCAGGACACCGCAGAGTACGTTCTGGAGCGTTTTCCGGGGTCTGCGGACGAGGAGATGGCTGGCGCTGTGGTGAGAGCGCGCGACGGGGCTTTGGACTGGTTGCGGCTGGATTTCCAAGCAGCGATGAAGAACGTCAACACGTGGGCCGAGAAGCCCGTTGAACCGGACGGGTCCGGTTGCTAGCAAGCCCGTTTTCCGGAGGCGAAATGCGTACGTATGAGATCACGATCGCCCTGCACCCCGATCTTGGGGAAGCGGGGGTCAAGGAGCAGGTCGAGAAGGTCAGCGAGATCATCTCCTCCAACGAGGGCTCGGTGAAGCAGGTTGCCGAGTGGGGGCTCCGCGATCTCGCGTACCCGATCAAGAAGGAGAAGCGCGCGATCTTCCAGGTCGTCGTTTTCGAGGGCAACGGCGCGATCGTTGCCGAGCTCGAGCGCAACCTGCGCATCTCCGATCACGCACTTCGCTACATCACGATCCGGGTCGATCCCGATCGTCCCCCTCTCGAGATCGGTCGTCCGCGACGCGACCCCGAGAGCGGCACCGGTGAAGACGGAGAAGGCGCGGCCCCAGCCGAGGCCGCAGCCGAAGAGCAGAAGCCCGCAGCCGTCGAAGCGCCGACGGACGCCCCCGCGGCTTCCTGAAGTTAGAGCAGAAGTAGGAAAAGAGAAGAGAAGATGTCGGAGACCACCGAGACTACGAGCACTCCCGCGGCGCCTTCTGCGCCCGTACCTTCGTCGCGCCCGTCCTACGGCGGCGGTGGTGGTGGTGGCGGTTCCAGCGGGGGCGATGACCGTCGCTCGCGCGGACGCTCTGAGGACCGGTTCCCGGCTCGCCGTCGCGGTGGCGGTCGCCGTAAGGTGTGCCGCTTCTGCGCCGAGAAGTCGATCATCATCGACTACAAGGACACGAAGGTCCTCGCGAACTTCGTGACCGAGCGCGGCAAGATCATTCCGAGCCGCATCACCGGGAACTGCGCGCGCCACCAGCGCCGCCTGTGCTCCGCCATCAAGCGGGCTCGCGCGTCTGCGCTTCTTCCCTTCACGCTGCTCCGCCGCTAGTCGGCGAGCCTCGGATCAGGAGCGTGCAATGGAAGTGATTCTCCGCGAGGACGTCGAGCATCTCGGCGCCATGGGCGATGTCATCAAGGTAAAGCCCGGCTACGGCCGCAACTACCTCCTGCCGCGTGGTATCGCGGTCGTGGCGAACCGCAAGAACGTCACCGAGATCGACCACCAGAAGCTGCTGGTCGAGGCCAAGCGCGAAACCGAGCGCAAGTCCGCTCTGGGCATCGCCGACAAGGTCGAAGGCTTGGTTCTCGAAGTCACGGCGCGTGCCGGCGACGAAGACAAGCTCTACGGCTCCGTCACGAACATCGACATCGAAAAGCTTCTGAGCGCCAAGGGCCTTTCGGTGGATCGTCGACGCATCGACCTGGCCGATCCGATCAAGCGCCTCGGGACCTATCGCATCACCGTCGGCATAGCCCACGACGTGAAAGCGACGATCACCTTGAAGGTGATCCAGGACCAGTCGGCCGACGGGGCCGAGTAGTACGTCCTAGCGCGTCTTAGTACGTCCCGCCCAGCTTCCGGTGATCCCAGCTCCGCGTCTTCTCGGCGCGGAAGACGAGGGTGACGCGCTTTTTCGCGCGTTTCCTTAGGCTGTCCTCGGCCTTGGTCCCTGCTGGTGTAGATCCACCGGCTCTCGTTCCGACCTTCCGGAGTGTCTCGAGGGTCGTCGCTTCGTCGTCGATGACCTCGCACCGGCCGCGGAGGAACAGGCCGGTGAGTTCGGCGTACGTGGGGCCCTCTTCGAGCAGGAGAGTACACCGCGGGTCGCGCAGCAGGTTCCGGACCTTCTGCGACTTTCGGTAGGTCGACATCACGACCGCGTCGCCGTCGATCGCGTACCACATGGCGATGAGGTGCGGGTATCCGTCCTCTCCGTTCGAGGCGAGGTAGATGGTCTTTCCCTGGCCGAGGAACGCCTGGCGCTCCTCGTCGGTCATCTCGATCGCACCTCGTCGGTTCGTGCTCATTTCCACGCGGGTAGTACAGAGTGGTCGTGCCCGCAACGAGCACGTATGATCGCCGGATGGCCGAATCTCGTGTTCTCGAACGTCGCTCGATCCTGAAGGGACGGGTGCTCGACATCGGGGTGGAGCGGGTGGAGCTTCCCGGTGGCCATACGACGGACCTGGAGATCCTCCGTCACCCGGGCGCGGCCGCGATCCTGGCGGTCACCGATTCGAACGAGATCGTCCTCATTCGCCAGTACAGGCACGCTGCCGGGGAGTACCTCTGGGAGGTCCCTGCGGGCACGAGGGACGGCGAGGAGCCGCCCCTGGACTGTGCACGCCGGGAGTTGAGCGAAGAGACTGGGTTCACGGCCGAGGAGTGGACCGATCTGGGCGAGATGCTCCCGGCCCCGGGCTACGCCTGTGAGCGGATCCACTTGTACCTGGCCCGTGGCCTGGGCCGCGCGCAGCAGAAGTTGGACGAGGATGAGGTCATTGCAGAGGTGAGACCCGTCCCGGTTGCGGAGGCCCTGCGGTGGGTCGCGGACGGAACCGTGATCGATGCGAAGACGGCCGTCGCTCTCTGCCGCGCGCAGCTTCGGGGGCTGCTCTCGTGAAAAAGACGGTAGAATGGGCCTTTTCGGCGGAATCCACGTTGACACCGCAGGGTCCCATTGGTACCCCAACCGCTTGATTTTACTGCACTCGCAGGCACGTAGCTCAGTGGGAGAGCACCTCCCTGACACGGAGGGGGTCGGCGGTTCAATCCCGCCCGTGCCTATCGTACCGGTACACCAATGTCCGACATCTCGATCGACATCAAAGGCCAACCGACCGCTGCCCAATCTGGGGAGACAGCGGGGGCCATCCTGGACCGCGCCGGTGGGCGCGGCGACGCGGTCGGCGCTCGTCTAGACGGCGAGCTGGTCGACCTGTCCCGCCCGCTCGAGAAGGGCGGCAAACTCGAGCCGGTGTCGCCGAAGAGCGCGGACGGCTTGGAGATCCTTCGTCACTCTACGGCACACCTCCTGGCCCAAGCCGTCAAGCGTCTATTTCCGAGCGCGCAGGTCACGATCGGTCCGGTGATCGAAGACGGCTTCTTCTACGACTTCGCCTTCGAGCGTCCGTTCACTCCTGAAGACCTCGAAGCGATCGAGGCCGAGATGAAGAAGATCTCGAAGGAGAAGCACGTCGTCTCGCGCGACGTCGCCGATCGCAACGAGACCATAGGGCGATTTGAGGGAATGGGCGAGGCTTACAAGGCCGAGATCATCCGAGATCTCCCCGACGACGAGACGCTCACTCTGTACACGCAGGGCGAGTTCACCGATCTCTGTCGCGGGCCGCACGTCCCGAACACGAAGAGGCTCGCGGCCTTCAAGCTTACGCACGTGGCCGGAGCGTACTGGCGGGGCGACGAGAAGAACGAGATGCTCCAGCGCATCTACGGCACCGCTTTCGCCGACAAGAAAGAATTGAGGGCGCACCTCGAGCGCCTGGAGGAAGCGAAGAAGCGCGACCATAGGAAGGTCGGTCCGGCGCTCGACTTGTTCTCACTCCATCCCATCGCGCCGGGGATGCCGTTCTTCCACCCCAAGGGGACGACACTCTACAACACGCTCGTCGAGTACATGCGCGGCCTGTACCGGCGCTACGGCTACTCCGAGGTGATGACCCCTCAGCTCTACAAGACGGACCTGTTCCGCACGTCCGGCCATTACGACCTCTACAAGGACGACATGTTCCTGCTCGAAGCCGACGGCGACGAGTACGGCGTGAAGCCGATGAACTGTCCCGGCCACGTATACCTGTTCGGTCAGGGCAAGAAGTCGTACCGCGATCTCCCGATCCGCATGGCAGACTTCTCGCGGCTGTACCGACTCGAGCGCTCCGGCGTTCTCTCGGGACTCACGCGCGTGCGCGGGTTCTCGCAGGACGATGCACACATCTTCTGCACGCCCGAACAGCTCGACGACGAATTCGCGGCGTTCCTCGAGATGACGAGTGAAGTATACGGCGCCTTCGGGTTCGAGGACATCGAGGTCGCGGTCGAGACACGCCCCGACAAGTTCCTCGGCGACGAGGCTTTGTGGGACGAGGCCGAGCGCGCTCTGATGGACGGCCTCACGAAGGCCGGATTCGAGTACACGGTCGCTGCGGGGGACGGCGCGTTTTACGGGCCGAAGATCGCCTTCAACTTCCGGGACGTGTTGAAGCGCTCCTGGACCCTCGCCACCATCCAGATCGACTGCGCGATGCCCGACCGTTTCGGGGTCAGCTACATCAAGCCCGACGGCAAGGAGGGGCGCCCCACGATGCTCCACCGGGCGGTTCTGGGCTCCCTGGAGCGCTTCCTGGCGATCCTGCTGGAGCACACGGCGGGGGACTTTCCCCTGTGGCTGGCGCCGGTTCAGGTTCGGGTGCTAAACGTAACCGATCGCGCGGAGGAACATGCTCTCGCGGTGGTGCGTCGCCTACAGGATCGGGGCGTCAGGGCCGAGATCGACGATCGCTACGAGAAGCTCGGATTCAAGATCCGGGAGGCAGAACTACAGAAGATTCCAGTGCTTGCAGTCGTGGGAGACACAGAGGTCGAGACCGGAGCCGTGGCGCCCCGGTGGCGAGGCGATGACCACAAGGGGCGCGAGCCTCAGTCGGTCGACGCGTTCCTCGACGAGGTCTCGGCGGCCGTCGCTGTACCGGGAAAGAGCCGCGACGGCGCGAACGCAGTAGCGGACGCCTGAGCAGACCGAAGGTTTCAAGGAGACACCATGCCTAAGATCAGAACCAACCGTTCCGCCGCAAAGCGATTCCGCTCGACCGGTAAGGGCAAGTTGAAGCGCGCCAAGGCGTTCTCTCGTCACCAGATGTCCGCGAAAACCACGAAGCAGAAGCGGCGTCTGCGGGGCACGTTGTTGGTGGATAAGGCAGACGCGCCGGGGCTCCGGCGTCTCATGCCGTACCTCTAGATAGAGGCTAAGAAGAGAGCTACGAGGAAGGTCCATGCCGAGGGTCAAGCGAGGAACAAAGGCGCGCAATCGCCGCAAAAAGATCATGAAGCTCGCGAAGGGCAATGTCGGAGGGCGGCGTAAGCTGTACCGACAGGCCCGCGAGACGGTCGAAAAGGGGCTGACGTACGCTTATCGCGACCGTCGGGTTCGCAAGCGCGAGTTCCGCTCGCTCTGGATCATCCGGATCAACGCGGCCGTACGCGCTCATGGCCTGTCCTACAGCCGGTTCATCGACGGGCTGAAGCGGGCAGGGATCGAGATGGATCGCAAGGTTCTCGCGGATCTCGCTATGCGGGATTCGAATGCCTTTGGGCAGATCGCAGACAAGGCCAAGGCGGCGTTGGCCGCCTGAGCCTGCCATTTCCAGCCATCGCAGCACCGCTGTTCCCTTGGCAGCGGTGTCGGTCCTTCCGGAGAGGCATCCGGGCGTGACAGGGGGGCAAGATGACCAAGGCCGACATCGTTGAACGGATCTTCGAGCGCGCCCGTGTGTCCAAGAAGGACGCATCGGACGTGGTCGACCTGGTCTTCGAAGTGATCAAGATCGAGCTCGAGGGCGGCGACAAGGTGAAGGTGTCCGGCTTCGGTAACTTCGTCGTCCACGACAAGCGTCCCCGCAAGGGCCGCAACCCACAGACCGGTGAGGAGATCATCATCTCCGGCCGCCGGGTGCTGTCCTTCAAGGCGAGTCAGGTGCTGAAGGGCACCATCAATCACGGCTTCGTCGACCCGGCCTCGCCGGAATCGTCCGACTCCTGACGCATCTGGCCGACTGAGTCGTGGGCCGGGCGGGGCTGCCGGGTAGGACTCTGTCGGGGACGATCGTCCACCAGATGCATGGGATGCCCTGGAGCTCGCTGATGGGCACCCGAGACGGCGGTGTGGCGCCCAGTCGCCCGTGAGGCACGCTGGGGCCTCGCTCGTGGAGCGAGACCCGGAATCCTCAGCGGCGACGGGGGGGCTTCACGCGGGGCGTGAGGCGGTACACGCGGTGGCTGGAAGGACGAGGGCGGGCGCGCACTTCACTTTCGGGCCGGGGGGCGAGCAGGCGCTCGCGCAACGAATCCGGGTTGAGGGCTAGTGATTCGCAGATGTTGTTGAACGAGAACGGCCAGTCCCAGTCACCGGAGCGGATCCATTTCTCGGACTGATGGGCGAGAAGGCGGGGGCGGACCCGCGGACTCGTGAGGTGCTCCTGAAAGCAGCGGATTCCGTCCTCCAGGACGGCGAGCATCAGGGCTCGCTCTCCGGAGACTTCTTCTATGCCTGCGCCCTTGTCGTAGAACTGCTCGGGCAGAATCACGTCGGGGCCGAAAGCGCTGACTTCCTTGGCGGAGGAGCGCTTCGACTTCGGCTTGCTGGGCGCCAGGACGGCGGGCCGGAGCTGGGGCTCCGGGATGATTTGGGCCTCGGCTGCGTAATCCATGGCCGTATCGTGGGCGAGAGAGCTGCTGAACGATGACTTCATAAGTATCCGGTCCTCGTGGGAGCTACAGACGACGTCGATTTCCGAGAAGAAGGAGGCCAAAGGAAAAACCCAGGACCACGGCGCTGCAGAGAGTCGCGATTGGATCGGTAAGGGCGAGCATTAGTTATGAAGTCCTCCGTTTTTCTGTTTTGCTGTTTTGGGGTGGCGCGGTTGCCCGACTGGGCGTTGCACTCACTGGAACAGCAAGGGATGTGCCCCCACGACGTATTGAAAACGTAATGATTCACAGCAGTTCTCCTATTGGTGACCCCATTGAAACCGCGCATCTTTGCAAGACTGTGCAGCCGCGCGGCTTCCGGGCCAGATCGGCCAAGCACTTGCGCCAGCGGGCGCGGTCTTCGCCAGGGCCCACTTGCTCCGGACAGGCAAAGTCAGTAGATCCTTCCCGCGTCGGGGCGTAGCGCAGCCTGGTAGCGCACCTCCTTGGGGTGGAGGGGGTCGCCAGTTCAAATCTGGCCGTCCCGATTTCGCACCGGTCGCCGCCGGCCCCAACCTCGCGAGAGGCGGCGGGCCGGCGGTCCCGCCGAATTCTCCCGCAAAATTGGGGTCGATTCGCTTGCCAGCAGGGCTCGGGGTCTGGTAGCCCGGGGGCGGATTCAAGGGGAGGGGATGTGGCGGTGATGTTCGACCGCGCGCGCCACCGGATGGTCGAGGATCAGCTGCTGGCGCGCGGCGTGCAGGATCCGCGTGTTCTGCACGCGATGGGGCGGGTGCCTCGGCACGAGTTCGTCGAGGAAGCTCTGCGCCACCGGGCCTACGACGAATGCTCGTTGCCCATCGGCTACGGCCAGACGATCTCGCTCCCCTACACGGTGGGACTCATGACCGAGGCCCTGGAACTCGAGGGCACGGAGCGGGTCCTCGAGGTCGGAACCGGCTCCGGGTACCAGACGGCGGTCCTGGCGGCGCTGTGCGCGAACGTTTTCACCGTGGAGCGCCTGGCGCCCCTAGCCATGCGTACGCGCAAGCTTTTGGATCAGCAGGGCCTGTACAACGTCGCCCTCCAGATCGGGGACGGGACCATCGGCTGGAAGGCCGAGGCCCCCTTCGACGCGATCGTGGTGACCGCCGGGGGCCCCGAGCTCCCCCGGCCACTTCTGTCGCAGCTGCGCCGAGGGGGCCGGCTCGTCGCTCCGGTCGGAGACGGGGAGAATCAGTCGCTCGTCCGGCTGCGTGTCGACGCATCCGGGATCCAGGAAGAGGTCATCGCCGACTGCCGATTCGTGAAGCTCCTCGGCAGGTTCGGCTTCGCACAGTAGGACGAGGGGCGTTCGCCGGCGAGCCGGCGGTAGAGCTGCCGGCCGAAGCGGTCTGCGGCGACGTCCCCAGGGGGCAGGCGGTGGTGGAACGGGAGAGGGGGACAGAGCGTGGTCGCTGGATCCGGATCTTGGCGTTGCTCCTCGTGGTGCTGGCGGCCGGATGCAGCAGCAAACGCGTTCGGGGCAGCTGGACCGGCGAGCCGGTTCCGGACGGCCATTTCAAATGGCCGGCGGAGGGCCGTATCAGCTCGTTGTTTGGGCCACGTGGCAAGGCCAACCACGACGGCATCGACATCGCCGCGTCGGAGGGCACGCCGGTGTTCTCGGCGGCGCCCGGCGTCGTGCTCTTCAGCGGGGTGCTGCGCGGCTATGGGCAGGTGGTGATCGTCGGTCACGCCTATGGCCTAAGCTCGGTTTACGCCCACAACCGGGAGATGTTTGTCCGAACGGGGGCTCGCGTGCGCCGGGGCAGTGTGATTGCATCGGTGGGACGCACCGGGCGAGCCACGGGGCCGAATCTCCATTTCGAGATCCGGCGCGAGAACGTGGCGCTCAACCCGCTGCAGTATCTGCCACGCCGCACCCCGGCCGTCATTGCCGGCAAGCGGCCCCTGCAAATCGGAGGTTGAAATTGTCGGAGTACCTGAAGGGGCTCATCCGTGACGTTCCGGATTTCCCCAAGCCTGGCATCGTGTTCAAGGACATCACCCCGCTTCTGAACGACAGCAAAGGACTGCCGGAGGCCGTCGCGGCCATGGCCGAGCCGTTCCGCGGGAAGGTCGATACCGTACTCGGCATCGAGTCGCGTGGGTTCATCTTCGGAGCGCCGGTCGCGATCGCGCTCGGCGTCGGTCTCTCTTTGGTCCGCAAGCCGGGCAAGCTTCCTTCCGAGACCAAGCAGATGACGTACGAACTCGAGTACGGCACGGACACGCTCGAGATCCACACCGATGCCATCCCTAAGGGTGGACGCGTGGTTCTCGTCGACGATCTCCTGGCGACGGGCGGGACTGCGGCGGCCGCCGTTAAGTTGGTGGATCAGCTGGGTGGGGACCTGGTGGGCGCGTCCTTCCTGATCGAACTCGGGTTCCTGCCGGGTCGCGGCAAGGTCTCTCCGGTTCCCGTGCACTCCGTGATCCGCTACGACTAAGCGGCAATGAGCAATTCCGACCCGATCAAGTCGACCTTCAAGCAGATGATGAACGAAGTGGTTGCCTACGGCAGCTGCTGTGAGTGCGGGTCCTGCGTCCTCGTGTGCCCGCACAACGTCATCGACTACGTTGACGGGAAGCCGAAGCAGGTGGCCAAGGCATCGGCCGCGGACGACTTCTGCGGCATCAGTGAGGGCATCGGATGTGACGTGTGCGCGCAGGTCTGCCCGCGACTCTATCCCCGTGAGTTCCAACTGGCCGAGCAGGTGTTCGCGAGTGAGCCGGAGCCCCCGCTGTACGACGGCATCTTTGGCAAGTATCGGCGGATCGTCGCTGCGCGATCGACGGACGCGAAGGTCCTCGAGACCTGCCAGGACGGCGGCGTCGTCACCACGATGCTCGCCTACGGGTTCGAGAAGGACATCATCAACGGTGCCGCGGTTTCCGCGCGCGACCCCGAGAAGCCGGCCCACCCAATCCCGAAGCTCGTGACGTCGCGGGAAGAGGCACTGGAGACGGCCGGGTCCTGGTACACCTACTGCCCGAACAACCTCGCTCTCGAGCAGGCCGAAGAGAAGGGGGCCGACCGGGTCGCGTTCGTAGGCGTCCCCTGCCAGGTGACGCCCGTGCGCAAGATGCAGCAGGCGGACCCGAAGGTTCTCGAGAACGGCAAGAAGAAGGAGAAGCACCTCGAGCGTCAGACGAAGTTCCTGAAGGGCTTCGGCGATCGAGTCGTGCTGACCGTGGGGCTCCTGTGCACCGAGGTATTCACCTACGAAGGCCTCATGGTCGACAAGATCCAGAACGACATGGGGATCCCGCTCGATCAGGTCGAGAAGTTCAACGTAAAAGGCAAAGTCCTGATCTACAAGAAGGACGGCGAGATGGTCGACATGCCGCTCAAGCGCGCACAGGAATACGCGCGACCGGAATGTCACCACTGCGGCGACTTCACCGGAGAGGTCGCCGACATCTCCTGCGGGGGCGTCGGCATGATGGAGTGGACGATCGTCATCCTCCGCACCAGCAAGGGCGAGGAGCTGTTCGACGAGATGGTCGCCGATGGGCGGCTCGAGACGAAGTCGATGGACGAGTTCGAGAACTCGATGAAGATTCTACTCCGCTTGGCCCAGCGCCAGCACGATCGCGTGCCCGTCCCTCCGGCGCGCGAGCCGGCATGGGTCCGCCCGGACTTCGCGCGTCCGACCGACCGTGTTGGCTGAGTACCGCGTTCCTAGCGGAAGAGGTCGTTCTCGGCAGGACGAATCAGCGCCCGGCCACCGGTGCGCTCGCCTTGCGCAGGCTCGCGGGTGGTGAGGCCTCGAACGAGGACCGCGGGCATCCCGTCGGCCTTGCCCATGAGCAGACCGGCGGCCGAGGCGACGTGGTCGGCGGTCGCGATGAGGGTCACGCCGAGTTCGCGGCCGTAGAGGTCGTCGTCGCCGCGTAGATCCTCGATCGGTGCGAAGCCGGCGACACCGATGGCGAACTCGACCTGTCCCTCGCGCCACGGCCGTCCGAAGGTGTCCGTGATGACGATGCCGAGGTTGACGCCGAGGTGGCCGCGCAACGCATTCCGTAGGCGTTCGGCGGACGCGTCCGCGTCGACGGGGAGCAGGGTGACGGTTCCTTCTTCGATCGCGTTCGATTGATCGATGCCGGCGTTGGCGCAAACCCAGCCCGGGCCGGTCTCGACGATCAGGTTGCCGCGCTCCATCCGTACGATCCGCTTGGTCTCGCGCAGTACGAGCTCGACGAGCCGCGCGTCCTTCTCGTGCTCCTCGGCCCATGCCGACGCGAAGGCCGACGGCGTTACGGTCTCCAGCGGGACGACGCGGCCTTCCGCCTTCGAGACGATCTTCTGGCAGAGCACAAGGATGTCACCGGGCTTCACGCCCATGCGCGAGTCGTTGATGGCCGTGGCGAGGATCGCCGCGAGATCGTCGTCGGGCTGGATGGCCGGGATGCCTGGCAAAGGGAGGAGGTGGATCGACATGTCTTCAGCTCGCAAGGCCCGCGCGAACCGAGTCGGCGAGTGCGAGGACCTCGCGTGCGACGGCGGTGGAGCGCGCCTGGGTCTTCATGAGGGTGTTTGTCGTGGCGACACGAAGCCCGCGTTCTTCGAGGGCCGGCACGAACGATCGGTCCGCCGTGTCGATGATGAGGCCGTTCAGGAGGTCTTTGTACAACTCGGCCAGCGGCAATGGGCTCGGTTTCATCCCGAGCGAGCGCATCATCCGGTCGGCCGGGCCCTTCACTGGGCGACCGGCGATCAGCGGAGATACTGCGACGACCGGTGCGGTGGCGCGACGAAGGGCCGCACGAACACCCGCAAGCCCCAGGATGGGGCCGATGCTGACGAATGGGTTGCTCGGAGCGATGACGAGCATGTCGGCCTGCTCGATCGAGGCGAGGACGCCGGGCGCGGGGGTCGCGCTTCGAATACCCTCGTAGCGGATCGACCGAACTGTGGGGCGGGCGCGCTCGCGTACCAGGTACTCCTGGAAGGAGAGTCGCCCCTGCGCGGTGTCGATCGTCGTCCGGACGTCGCCGTCGCTCATCGGGAGTACCGTGACTTTGACGCCGAGGGAACGGGACTGGGACGCTGTGACTTCGGAAAGCGGCTGGCCCGACCGCAGCGCTTCGGTGCGGAACAAGTGCGTCGCGAGGTCGCGATCGCCGAGCCGGAACCAGGTGTCGCTGCCGTAGCGTTCGAGCGCGTCCACGGCGTGGAAGGTGTCGCCTTGAATCCCCCAGCCGCGGCCGGGGTCGGCCAGGCCGCCGAGCGTGTAGAGGATCGTGTCGACGTCGGGCGAGACGTGAAGTCCGTGAAACACGTCGTCGTCCGCCGTGTTTACGATGACGGTCAGATCACTCGGCCGCACGAGCGCGGCTAGTCCGCGCAGGAGCCGAGCGG
>JAQWRY010000070.1 GCA_029243485.1 Candidatus Binatia bacterium
GTGCTCGACGATTACTCGCGCTACATCCTGGCGTGGACGCTCGGCACGACGATGAAGGCGTCGGACGTGACCGAGACGCTGGATCTGGCGCGAGCGAAGGCAGGCGTCGACGAGGTGGCGGTCGAGACGACCTTGCGGCCCTCCTCGACGCCCAAAACAGGAGTCAGCCGCGGAACTTCTTCAGGACGCCTTCCACGGCCGAGGACATCTCTCCCCACGCTCGCTCGAGCCCGGCACCGAGCTCCTCCCATGCGTCTTCGCCTGCATCGGCCAGCTCGGCGAGCTTGCCCTTCATTTCGGCGATCATCGCTTCGAGTTTCTCTGCCTGCTCGTGAGCCTCGATCTGAGCATCGGCCGCCCCGCCCTTGGCTTTCGCCTTGAGCTGCGCGAGCTTGGCCTGCTGCTCTTCGATTTTCGCCTCGAACTTTGCCCGGTATGCGTCCTGCTTGGTCATACGGTCAGCATAGCGGTCAGCAAGCAGATTTGGATAGGGCACGGGCAGATTTGATAATTTAGGATGCGCGTGGCAAGCATTTCGGCCCTTTTGGCCGGCACAAAGGGGAAACACCTGTCGGGGAAGTCCAAAGGACCAGGACCTTTACTCGGGTCATGCTGCCCCCCCGCCCCGCCCCGCTGCGTGTCGCGCGGGGCGAGGCGCGACCGCTACTGCGTTCATCGAGATGCTTCCGATGAAGAGCTTGTCGCGGAACTCAAGGACGCTGGTGGACCCGAGGAACGTGTGTGACTCGTCGCGTAAGCGGTGGACGACCTCTCCTTGGGCGTCAATCGCGATCGCGAAGGCGGGATTCAAGATCATTGGGCTGTCGGTGTCGGGAACGGCCCAGCCCAGGCCATGCGCGAGGGCGCTCTTGATCCGGGGGTATGGCTGTATCCAATCGAGGAGCGAAATTCTGTATCCGGCGAAGGCGACCCAGAAGAGACCATCGTCCGCCAGGCGAATGTCATCGGGCAGGCCCGAGTACCCATCGACGAAGACCTCGGTCGTTCCAGCCTTCGAGCCGCGAATCCAGTGCCGGAGAGTGCGATATGCGAGCATCTCGTTGACCAGGATGTACTCGTCGCCGGGACCCAAGGCGACGCCGTTGGGGAAGCGCAGCATGCTCGCACGTACTTCGATCGTTCTCGTTGCTGGATCGTACGAAATGAGCCGGCCCGTCCTTTGTCCCTCGAGGATCTCGTAGTGGAACTCTCCATCCGGGTATCTTGAAGTGGCATCGGTGAACCAGATCGTCCCATTCGCCTCGATGTCGAGCCCGTCGGGAAACACGAAAGGCTGGTCCTCCGCTTCGGTCGCTAGAACCTGCACCGTTCCGTGCGGGTCGATGGAGAGAAGGCCGCGGTAGGAGTCCGCAACGATGAGATTCCCGTCGCCGTCGAACGCCAGGCCATTCGCGCGGCCCCCGGTATTGGCAAACACCTCCATCTCAACCCCATCGGGACGGAAGCGCAGGATACGACCGTCCTTGACGCCCGTATAGAGCCAGTCATCTGGTCCAACAACGATGGTCTCCGGGCCGTGGCCGTCCAGCGTGGGAAGCAGCTTGAGGGGACCGAACCCCTGAACGTTCTCGGCGACGCTCGAAGGCGTTGGCTCCCAAGCCACCGGTGCGAACTGGGAGGGGGCGCAGGCGGAGAGGAGAAGCGCGAGGGCCAAGGGTGCGAAGAGAGCACTCCGCGCTCGACCAGTGTAGCGCTCATTCATCGGCGCACGTTCAGCCGCCGCAAGCGCACGTTGGTGTTGGGTTTCGAGTTCATCAACCTCAATCATCTCTTTATCCTCTCCGGAGCCGAGTCTGCATTCGGGGCTCCCATCAGCTGCGCGACCATCACTTTCACAAACCGACCGATTCGCTGTTGCACCTCTTGGTCGTCGTAAACGGAGCCCCCGAGCAGTGCTCGTTGAAGGGGCGAGTCACAGAACAGGACGGAAGTGAAGTAGAAGACCGAGAGCACCACGAGCATCGGCTCCAACTCGGTCGCCGTCCCTCCGAACTTCTCGCGGGCCATCTCTTCTATGGCTCGAAACGCGGACACATCGTGACTAAAGAGGGACGGAACCTCGGGTGGCGTTTGATCGGCAACGCTCTGCAGGGCGAGGGACGCGATGTGGGGGTGAGCGGTGAGGAACTCGATCGCATCCTCGACGAAGTCTTCCAGGCCTCGGCTCGTGTCCCCATTCTCGCCAGCGAATTGGAAGAGCAACCGAGCATGCAGCCGACAAACGGACTCGTAGAGGACGGCCTTGCTCTTCCAGTGAAGGTGAAGCGTGGCGATGTTGACGCCCGCCGCGGCGGCCACGTCTCGAACCCGGACACCCTCGAAGCCTCGTTCGGCGAACTGCGTCTCCGCGGCCCGAAGGATCTCGGCACGGCGCGTATCGGGCTCTGCGAGGGCCCGGCTGAGTGCGGCGTCGATATCGAAGCTGACCATTCTTAGTACATATAAGCAACTGCTTACTTATGTCAAGGGGTGGCCGGATCGTGCTCGGGTTCAGCAGAAGTTGAACCCGAACATCGCAGTGGATTCCGCTTCTCGCCTCAAGCGCACCATGTCGCCCGACACCCTAGGGCGTTTATGGCGTGGGCTCTCTTCCAGGTCACCGCCAACTGCTGCCGGCCTCGGCCCCTCGAGTCGCAGGTCGTCACGACGGAGAACGAGACCAATCTCCTGCTGGGTCGAGCACTTCGGAAGCTGTTCGAGCCGAGCGTGCGCGTCAGCAGGGCCGGGGCGACCACATCCCCCGCCGGCGACTTCGAGATCGACGGCGAACTGGAGCGCCAACTGCGCGCGCTCGGGTGCGTCGATTAGATTAGTGCACCGCCTCAGCGACCCGACGGTTGCGAAGGCTGGCTCCCGAGGCACGCGGGCCTGACGCCGCGGGCGGTAGCCGACATCAACTGCCCATTGAAGTCATGGAGCCGTGCCCGTGAGGAGGCTGGGCTGCTAGAGTTCGCGCCACACGACATGCGATGCTCAGCGGTTCGAAATCTCGCCCGCGCTGGGGTATCCGAGAAGCTCGCTATGGAGCTCACCTGCCACCGGACGCGGTCTGCCTTGGACGGATGCGATATCTCGTCTGACCGAGACCGGCGTGCCATGGCTTCGGCGTTGGACAAGATACACCGGGGCAATGTGGACCTTTTGTGCTCAGACGCGCGTGGTCCCGAGGGTGCCGATCCCGTAACTCACTGAAAAACCTAAAGCCCCCGTAGCTCAGGTGGATAGAGCGCAGGATTCCTAATCCTGAGGCCGTTGGTTCGAGTCCAACCGGGGGCACTGTAAACTCGCGCTACTTACCGGGGCTCGGGAATGCCCACACTCTGTATGGCTCCGTTCTCGCCTCCAAGGACCTCCGCCAAGATCGGGGCAAGGGCGCCGAACCACAGCGCAGCGCCCGCCGGGAGAAAGTGCAAGCCGTCGCGAGTCTATTCTGGGTCGGTCCTGTCTACTAACGGAGTCGGATCGACGAATCGTACGCGGCCCCCGTCGGCGAGTGTGGCGATCAAGGAATTGGCGAGCTGGTTTTTTTCGTACCGGGCGGCGTCGGGCGTGGGAGATATGGCGACGAGCAGGATTACGGCATCCGGAACGAGGCGAGAAGCCTTGGCTACGACACGCGCGATGCCCTCCAGCGTCTTGACCCGATCTGAATTGAGTGAGGCGTGATCGTTCGTGCCGATCTGGAGTGCGACAAGCTTCGCCGTCGGCACGACGGCCCATAACCGTCCCAGGCTGTGCCGCACCAAGTCACCGGCAACCGCCGCTCCCATCAGTGCGTGGCTGCCCCTGAGCTGCCACCAAACAAAGTGCTGGCCTGAGACGAGCTGAAGCATCTGGACGATAGAGTCCCCGAAAAAGACCCCGTCCCGGCCCGATTTCCGGGATGCGCTCGTCGTCGCGCGGTTCAAGAATTTCGCGTAGGTGCCAAGGCGACTGGTTGTACCTGAGAACCAGCAATCTCCAGCGCAACATATGCGTCATGGGGGACGGATAGCGCACGGCCAGCCACCCAGTCACCCCGCCGAGCGCTGCGTAGCTCAGCAACCATCCGAGTGCCGATGCCGCATAGCCGCAAAAACCCTCAACAAGCATCAGCACTCCCGCACCGAGTGCAGCAAAACCCGCCTAGTCATGAATCCTCATGCCTTACGTTTCATGACTAGCCCTTCTCAGGAGACGCGACAGTACCTCGCAGCGACCTGCGGTTATAGTGCCTCGCGGATTCAATTCTAATTTGACGAGTCGGGTGCCAACCACTTTTCAGAATAGTGCAGTTGCAATGAGCCCGCCCTCAGTCGTGGTCTAGTGGAATTTTAGAAAAAGGGTCTGATCTACTAAGCCGCGTACTTTGGGGTTTGTGGTCGAAGCAGGGGCATGGGTTTTAGCGAGGGCGGCGGTTGAAGTTCGCCTCCGGCGGCCAATACCGAAAATGAAGCGCCAAGCTCTCTGCCGCAGAGCTAGGGAACTTGCATCTCGACTACAGCCGGCAAACAGGGCCTTCATGTTTCCTACCGCCAAACCAAACGACCAGGGCCTTGATGAACTCCTCGGGTTCCGACCCGGCTGGCAGATGTATCTGCATCCCGACGACCCCAACGTAGTCAATGCCAAGCAGGATTTCGACCCGATCGATCAATTCCGATAGCCGCCCCTTCCCTTTTCTGTACGCAAGGACAAAGGCGCCCGCTTTGCTCCCAACCAATACATGACGGACTACCGCTCTCACGAAGCGGTGAAGGTCCTCGAAGCCAACCGCAATCTTCTTTTCTTCCTCTACCTCGCCTACAACGCGCCCCACACACCCCTGCAAACCAAGCAGGAGGACTACGAAGCTCCGGCTCATATCGACCACCGCCCCACTCGGGAATACGCGGCTATGATCCCGCCCTTGACCGCGGCATCGGCGAAGTCCGGCAAGCGCTGCGGGACAATGGGGTGGAAGACGATACCCTGGTCCTCTTCTCAAGTGATCATGGCGGTGCCCACTACACCGGCCTGCCCGAGATCAACGTTCCTTACCGGGGCTGGAAAATGATCTTCTTCGAGGGCGAGGCCCATTCATTCTTCTTCGCAAAATAGCCGGCCGGGCTGCCGTCGGGAAGAGAGGAGTCCACACCGGCAGCGCACATCGATCTCTTCCGTACCGTGGCCGACGCCGCCGAGCGCCGGGGTGTCGCCGCCGATCAGACCATCACGACCCCCTGGAAACCGGGCGACGAGTCTAACTATTGGTGGAATTGACGAGCTTGTCTCT
The DNA here is from genome assembly GCA_029243485.1 of Candidatus Binatia bacterium. Classification (NCBI taxonomy): domain Bacteria; phylum Candidatus Binatota; class Binatia (SeqCode); species Binatia bacterium. Next base: position 5,276 of record JAQWRY010000070.1, read on the forward strand.
CACAAAGACATTTCGCCGCGCAATGCCTGGCCGGCCCCATGCGCCGCGAAGATCACGCGGGCACTGCGCATATCTCCCGTCAGGCCGTCCTTCATTAGGTTCATCACGTAGGCCACCGTCAATTCGTTCTCGACATCGACCACTGCCATCGAACCACCCCATCCGGCCCAAAAGCAGGTCCGATCGTTGATACCAATCGGCATCCCTGGCGAGTTCAGCCCGTAGCCAATCCCGAAGCGCGCCGGATGGGCGAGCACCAGATCCCGGCCGTCGGCCTGCACCTCGAAAATGCGCTCGATGGTCGGCCGCGAAAGCAGCGTCGCGCCATCGATCGTGCCGGACTGCGCCAGACACGAGACCACCCGGGCCACCGAACGAGCGTTACCATGGCCGTTCGAGGCCGGCTGCTCGAAACGACGCCAGCGCTCAGTATTGACCATCGAGGCGTGGGGCGGCTCGCCCTCGGAGACCCGTCTCCCCACGTCATCGGGCGCGCGTCGGTCGGGCTTACTCGAAGCGTCACATGCCTGGGTATCCATCTCGGCGACGCGTGAAAATTCGGTATCGGCGAGTCCGATATGAAAATCCGCGCCAATCTTCTCGGCGACTTCCTCGCGAAAGAAAGTGCCCAGGGTCCGACCCGTCACGCGACGCACCAATTCCCCCAGGAGCAGTCCCTGTGTCGAACTGTGGTACCCCGAAGCCGTGCCCGGCTCCCACCACGGGGTCTGGGCGGCGAGGTTCGTGCAGCAACCCTCCCAGTCGTACATCGCCTCTTCATCGATCGCGGGAGCGAATCCCGGCACCGCCGCCGTGTGGCTCAGAAGGTGGCGGACGAGAACTCCCTGCTTGCCCGCAGCGCCGAACTCGGGCCAATACCGAGCGACCGCGTCATCGACGCTCAGCCTACCGCGATCATGCAGCATCAAGACAGTAAGCGCCGCCATCATCTTGGTCGTCGACCAGACATTTACGATGGTATCGCGCTCCCAGGGAAGAGTCTGGGCGACATTGCGATGCCCACCCCAGAGGTCGACCACCTTCTCACCCCGGTAGATGACAACGCAGGATGCACCCAGATCTCCCTCGGCAAAATTCTCGGCAAACGCCTCGCGCACCTTCGCAAAGTCGTCCCGACACTCCCCTCTGATCAGCGCCATGATCTGGCCCTAGCATGAGCAACCTACCCGGGAGAAATATCCGCCGCCGCGCCCTGACCGAGCGACGCGGAGTCGACCCGGCCCCTCGGTCTCCTATACCTGGGAGGACGAACCGGAGACTACGCGTGCACGCCAAAGTGGAATTGCCCATCATCGGCCGGGCCCGGACGCCCTGGCAACGACGCGACGACGCCCACCACCAGGCCGCCGGCGTCCTCGAGGTCGGAATCGAGCCACGACTGAAAAAGCCCTTTCGGCGGCCGACTGTCTAGAACGCACGTTGTTGCCTCCCGGACTCTATGGTCATTCCGGATCGAAAGGCTGGCACCGCGGCGTCACCCCCGCTTTGGCCAAAAGAGAAGATCGATGGTGGAGAAACTCGAGACCGACTACCTCGTGATCGGCAGCGGGGCCATGGGAATGGCCTTTACGGACGAGATGATCACCCGGAACCCCCGAGCGCACTTTTTCCTCGTCGATAAGCATGCCCGTGCCGGAGGCCATTGGAACGATGCGTACGGCCACGTCTCGTTGCACCAACCCGCTGACTTCTACGAAGTGAATTCCGAAATTCTCGGCCGAGGCGGGGCGGCACTGGCCTCCGGTACCGAGGTGATGGCGTACTACGAACGGGTTCTCGCCAAACTGGTGGCTAGTGAACGCCTCCAACATTTCCCGATGTGCGAGTCGCTGGGCGAAGGGCGCTTGCGCTCCCTGGTCCAGCCCGAACGCGAATACGAAGTCACGGTGCGCGAAAAGACGGTCGACGCCACATACATGAATGTGCAGGTTCCCTCGATTCGCCCTCCCCTATTCGCGGTGGCGCCTGAGATCGAGCTCGTTGCTCTCAAACTCCGATTTGCGCCGCGAGGCCCGCCCGGGAGCCCAACTCCTCACTCACGCAGTCGCTCCACGCACCTCAGAGCCTCTGCCTGGTAGACCTTTCCCCGCTCATTGAAGAAGTCCAGGACATGAAGAGAAGTCGGCACGAAGCTGAAGCCGATGTCCAGCCGAGGGTGCCACTGGAAGATGGAACCACCGAGACCCATCCATCCGTAGAACCCTTCCCTGCCGGCGTTGAACGCCCGATCGAGACCTTTGCCATTCCCGCTCGTTTCGCGGAACAGGTTCACACCGCCGCGAGTGAAGTTGGTCTGATTGAAACCCATGGAGGCTTCGATGGGAGCCCCGTGCATGGCCTCCCACGCTCCCTCGTTGAGAAATTCTCTTCCTTCCCATCTGCCACCCCCCGACATCATGGCGGCGATCTTGGCCAGCCCTCGCGCAGAGCAGTTGGCCGCGGCCGAAGGCGTTTCACCCATCGCAACGACGGTCTCGTTGAAGAAGGCGATCTCCTTCATCCCCCGGAAGGGCGCCGGAGCGCCTCGGGTCGTGGAATCGAACCGCGAGGGCAGGAATCGCATCACCCTCCCGAGCAGTGAGAAAATGTCGTGCTTGATGCCTCTCCCGAAGCTCTTGGGCTTCAGACTCTCGAGAAATTCAAACCCGAAGCCAAGAGGCGATACCTTCGAAATTCGGCCCAGCTCGGATGAATCGACCCCGATGATCACATCGGCGCCAAGCGGATCGCTGATTTCTTCCCGGAGAAACTCACCCATCGTTCGCCCACCAGGGTCTGCGCGTCGGAAGATCTCATTCAGAATCCAGCCACGGGTAACGGCGTGATATTCCCGTCGACTACCGCCGCCCGCGCGGAATCGGAGAGGCTGGCTGGCAATGACCTCGCCGACGGCATTCTGCTTGAGCCTTTCGGGAAGAAGATCTTCGGCGTCGAGGGACGTGGTGAGGGCGGCCAATCCCCCTTCGTGGCGCAAGACTTCGGCAACAGAAATGTCCCCTTTTCCATTTGCACCAAATTCCGGCCAATGCGCGACGACCTTGTCCTCGTAGTCGAGAAGTCCTCTTCCCACGAGCGAAGCCATCGCAATGGCTTCGAGGCTCTTCCCACTGCTGAAGACGTTGACGATGGAGTCCGGCGTAAATCGCCCGTCACTCCAAACCGACGCCCAGAGATCGACGACTCGCTCGCCTCGGTAATAGATGCAGAGCTGGGTGTTCTCCTCGGCCAGTCCCCGCATCTCGTGCTCATACAAACGCTTCACGGGTTCGAATCCAGGAGCCACGGTGCCCTGGACCCGACATTCTTTTCGAGTATTTTCGCTCATCGCCAATCTCCGATCCACCGAGAGCCCCGGTGCCATGGGTCTTAAGCAGATGAAGCGCTGGTGTTCCCCATCGAGAGCGGGTGCCACGGGCCGCAACATCTGGATTGGATTCCCGTCGGCACGGTGCAACGGGGCAGTCACACCCCGATCGATGATCTTTCGAACCGATTCCAAACGGAGTCGACTTCTCCCCGGCTGAGCCCAAACGCCGAGGCAATCGGATCCCTCCGTGATCGCTCGCCGATCACGAGCGTCAATCGTCCAAGAGACTCCGCGCCACTGCACGCAAGAACCGCGTTCCAACGCTAGAGGATCACGCTGCGGCAGGCCTCTGCTCAGCTGCCATGCGAGGTGCCGATTACTCGATCTTTTCGGTGCTCACCGGTCGAAAGTTGTCGTACGAACCTGACAGAGATCCCATAATTCCTCCGATGGCAGCTCATCCCATCGGAGGATTCGCTCCGATTCTGAAAACCAACAAGAGGTACGACATGTTTCGCTTCTCCTCATCGATCGCCGTTACATTTCTCTTTTTCCAGCCCGTCGTTGCTTCCGCGGTAACGCTCGTCAACACAACAAGCGGAGAACTCCGCATCACCGACGCTGCAGGCAAAACTTCGACACGAATCGATGCCGGCGGGCAGTTCGCGATTCCCCCCGCCTGGGGGGATGACCGTCACCTCTGGTTCGATCTCCACACCGACGCGGGGGGCGAGGTGTGCAGCGAGTTTCGTAATCGGTGGGGAACCATCAAGATGCCGGCCTTTTTCGTCGGCGTCTCGGTAACCGCCAATGGCGGCTGTGAAATTCTCGATACCGTTCCCGAGGCCGAAACGGATCCGCCTTCCAGCGACGATGACAGCGACAGCGATTCGGTATCGGATGATGACAGCGATACCGGCTCCGACGATGATGATTCGGCGACTCCGTCGTCTGATTTTCCTCCTCGAGGAAACGGTGCGTGGGTCTACGACGCACGCTTTCTCGATGGCCCGGCCGGCCAGCCGTACGGCCAAGCCGGCCTGTGGGTGGATACCTTGCGCGCCTACAACGAAACAGCGGCCGACGGAAGCGGCCTCGATCAGGTGTTTTCGTACGGCGGAGATCTCGAGATGGAGTGTCTTGGCTACGACGACTGCACGAGCTCGAAGATGCATGTGTACTACTACCCCCCGACCTCCGGTAATCCCTCGCGTTCCTTCGTGAGCGTCGGCAACAGCGGATTTCAAGCGACGCAGGCATACGCACGGGTCGCAAATGACGCGCTGGTGATCCCGGTATTTGACGGGCGCTTCGATGGCGATGGCTATCTGAAGCAATTTCACACTCTGAACGAGCAACAGGCGCGTACCTATGCCGACATCTTCGCACGCACCGTTTGCGCCGATCCCCGAATCGCTGGGGTCCAGCTCGATCTCGAGCCGTTCGATCTAGGCGTACCCGCCCAAGCCTACTTCTACGATCAGATCGCAAAGAATCTTGCGGGCAAGAACCAGGAAATCGAAGAGGTCCTCGGCTGCGTCAGTGAGCGCTTTCCCGACGGACGCTTTTTCTCGGTCTTCACCTTCGCCGGCTCCATCACTCCGCAGCTGGGCGAGATGTTCACGCGTTACGGCAATGGCTACCTCGTCCTCTCCCTGTACGATCTCGGCCCGGGAGGGGCCGGAGTCGCGAGTGATCCGCTCGCCTACGGCAGGCACGTAGCGAACGAACTCGATGCGGCGCGGAGAAATTCCAGCCTAGCGTCGAATGTACCCTTTCAACTCGCAATTCCTGCGGCCGCTTCGACCAAGGAGTTCGAATCCTACAACGGCAGGTTTTCGGGTTTCTCGCAGGTCGAGTACGTAGAGGCGGCTCTCGACGCCATCGACGCGTCGGGCGTCCGCGAGGACGAGCACTTCCTTGGAATGGCGCTCTGGGGCTTCAGCCGCTTCATGGCCTACCCACCGCACACCGCCAACACGTTCGAGCCGTCCTCGCCGCCCTCTGCCGTGCAGGCGGTACTGGCCGGTCGACTCTGAATCGAGGTTCGCCCGTCCTCTCGCCGGTCACCATTAGGCGCACACGCACGCGGCGCTTCGCCGCATGTCACCCTACGGTGACATTCCCGCGACGAAGTGTCGCGCCCCAACGACACATGGCGACGTTGCCGAAAGGCGAGATGCATTCCGACATGAATTCTTCTGAGCGAAACACGATCCCAGAGTCTTTTTCTTCTTGAAGAGAGCCCCGCGAAGAACGTCCAACCGGGCTGTCAGTCGACTCTCGTCAGAGACGAGCCCGCAGTACGGGCCGTCTTTCCCGCAAGGAGGAACCCGTATGAAATCAAATAGGCGATGGACACCCATGATGCTGACGGCTGCTTTGGCCGCCGCGGTGACTTTACCGGCCAATGCATTTGCGCATGGCTATCTTTCTTCCCCCGCCTCGCGGGCCCTGCTCTGTAAGGACGGGGTAAATCGCGACTGTGGTTCCGTTCAATACGAGCCGCAAAGCGTCGAAGGAGCGCAGGGGTTTCCGCTCGGCGGCCCGCCGGATGGATCGATTGCTAGTGCGGGTCTCTCGACGTTCTCGCCTCTCGACATTCAGACACCGACACGTTGGCACAAGCAGGACATCCGAAGCGGTCCGAACCTCTTCTCGTGGAGGTTTACCGCAAACCATGTCACGCGAGACTGGCGCTACTACATCACACAGGACGATTGGGATTGGGCGCAACCTCTTACGCGGGATGCGTTTGACCTGACCCCCTTCTGTGTCGTCGATGGAGGAATGGTCCGGCCGCCGATGACCGTCGAGCATGCCTGCACGGTACCTCCACGCGTGGGGAACCACGTCATCCTTGGAGTCTGGGACGTCGGCGATACGGCAGCCGCCTTCTATAACGTCATCGACGTCCAGTTCGGAGACGGCGCCGGTATGCTGCCCGACCCGGAGACCCCCTCGTTTCGGGAAGTCGGCACCATTGCACCCTCCACGGATCTTCGCCCGGGCGACATGGTGGCGACGCGTGCCTTCGACGGCTCCGGCGAGCGGGCCGATTTGGCGACCACGTTGACCATTGATACCGAGGCCGGCGGAGCCGCGGCCTCCTGGCCCCGATCCCTCGCCGCCCGGGTGAATATCGAACAGTCCGATCTTCGCGCGGGCGCGCCCGCCGAGGGCGGTGCGTTTCTGCCCGTCTTCGGCGCCAATACGATCCAGGCGCTAGAGTCGTCGGGAGTCACGCGGGTCGAGGTGCAGATCACGCAAGCGACTCCGGAGTTCGCGAGCCAGATCACGCTCGACCTTCCGGGCGAAGAGGTTGAACTGGCGGCCGGACGAGGCACGGTCGTATTCGACCTCACGGTCGTGGGTGACTTGAACGTGGTGACGACCCTGCACGACCACGCAGGAAATGCAGTCGCTCGTGACGAGTCCAGAATTTCCGACGAGACGAAGACCATCACCCTCGTGGTCGATGGGGCCCAGGCCGGTCACCATACGGTCGTGACCTACGGCACTTCACTCGAGGGCGCCGAAACGGTCCAGGAGACTGCCAACGTCTTCTTCGTCGATGTACCGGCACCGGTGGCACTCGAGGGATGCGGAGGAATCGACGGGGCAGAAGCGCCGGTGTGGGATGCCGCGACGGTCTACACGGCGCAGGATCCGGTTTGCCACGAAGGTCTTCTGTGGGCCGCCCGCTGGTGGACCCGCGGCGAGATCCCGGGTTCCGCGGATGTATGGGATCTCCAATCGGATGTGATCCGGCCCTGGAACGACGCCGTCGCGTACCAAGGGGGAGAGCAGGCCACGGTAGACGACCGCGTGTACGAAGCGCGCTGGTGGACGCGCGGCGATCGCCCGCAAGACGGCGGCGTCTGGACCGAGATCGTCACGGTCGCCCCGTGATCGGCCGCCGAATCCGCCATTGAGCCCGAGATCGCCCCGACGACGTCCGCCCCCAGAATCATGGCTGGGGCGGGCGTCGGCGGTCTTTCCGGCCACCTGCTCCCGAATTTCAGGACGGAACGGTCGCGTCGTGCGGCTTCCTTTCGTAAGGAAATGATCGGCGCACCGCGCGCCTCGAGGAACCGACCGGGAAAGGACCAACCACCATGAGCTATCGCGTCGTCCAGTGGGGCACCGGAAACATCGGCCATCACAGCCTCCGACATGTCCTGATGCACCCCGACTACGAACTCGTCGGCCTCCACACCTTTAGTCCCGAGAAGATCAACAAGGACGCGGCGGAGATTGCCGGCCTGCCCGGCAAAACGGGTATCCTCGGGACGAGCGACATCGACGCTCTACTGAACCTTCAACCCGACTGCGTGCTCTACATGGTGAACGGAGAGCCACGGCCAGCCGAAAGCGTGGAAGAGATGTCGCGTGTTCTGCGCCGTGGCATCAACGTCTGTTCCACCGCACTGGTATGGATGATTCACCCGCCCGCCGCGGACCCCGCGATTCGGGAGCCCCTGGCGGCCGCCTGCAACGAGGGCAAGGCGACGCTGTTCGTCAACGGTATCGACCCCGGCTTCTCGGGTGACGTCCTGCCACTGGCCGCGCTTCAGGTCACCGACCAGATCGATCAGATCCTCGTGCAGGAGATCTTCAACTACTCTACCTACGAGGATCCGGGCCTCACCGGTATCGCCTTCGGCTTTGGTCAGCCTGCGAGCTACGAGGCTCCCTTGGAAATTCCCGGGATCCTGCGCGCGGGTTGGGGGCCCATGGTTCAGATGATTGCCGACCGCCTGGGACTCGTACTCGACGAGATCCGGGAAACGTTCGAACGTGCCTATGCCCCGGAGTCCTTTGACACGCCCATGATGCACGTGGCCAGGGATACCTGCGCTGCGGTTCACTTCCGAGTGGAGGGGATGGCCTACGGCAGACCAGTGGTGGTGACGGAGCACGTGAATCGCCTGCGCGATGACATCGCGCCGCATTGGCCTCGTGCCCCTGAGGGCCGCCAGGGGGTGCATCGCTGTACCGTCACTGGGAACCCGAACATCGTTCTCGAATCACAAATGTCGAGTCCCAGCGGCGACCACGTCATGGGCGGGGTGCAAGCCGGGGCGCTTCGTATGGTGAACGCGATCCCCGAGGTCTGCCGCCAACCGCCAGGTCTGGTGAGCACTCTCGACCTCCCCTACACCCCCTCGACGAACGTGAGCCGATCGACGAGATGACCACATCTTCGGCGGCACCCTTCGCTTTCCACGCTTCCTTTTCCCCGCGCCGCCGCGGCCCTCGACCCACCACCCCAGCTCATCGTCCACGTTGGCGATGCGAACTATCGCGGAACGCCGAAGTACGCAGACGACGACCAGAACCTCTTGATCTACGACGCAGGGGATCACGTCGATGGCGCGGAGAAATTCTGTCGGGAACGGACGACCCCCCGATCGCCGTTTGCGGACAACCCGCACCCGATGACCTACTCTGCATCCCCGGCGGAGGATGAGCGAGCGACGCGGAGACGCGACACCCAGCACCTGCGGCAACCCGCACGAAGTCTTCTGGTAGACCCGGCCGAACGGGAGGCCCTACTGGCTACGTCGCTCATCCGCCTTAGGCAGCAGGGCGATACTCATGGTGAAGATCGCCAAGGATGGGGATCTCTTCGACCGAGTCCGTCACGCCAACGGCTTCGCGTTCCGGTAGTCTCTCCGGGGTCCGCTGACCGATTCCCTGGTGTGGCCAAGCTCGGTTGAAATACTCGCAGTAGCTCTGCAGGACCGACGCCAGGTGCCCCTCGCTCAAGACGTCACCCCATGTGGTCGCCTCGCGGAGCTGTTGGGTCGTGTCCACCGACGGAGCCGATCGCGGGTGAAGCCTATCTGGTGGGGGAGATGAAGACGGAGAGGCATCCTGGAGTTGTCACGCGCCGGCGAAGCCGCTGCAATTCCCTCGCGGATCAACGAAGTAGCCAGCACGACCGGGTCCGGTGACCCGCGCCACGACCCGTTGTCTTGCTGGGACGACCCGCTCCGGAGAGTCCGAACCTCGCATCCCGCTCAGGAGCGCGAGAGGCACGATGAGCCACAAGAGCCTGGCAGTGTGTTGCGCAAGGGAGACCGACATCGCTGGAGAGCGATGTCAGGGCGAAGCGAGCGTTGTCCAGCCAACGCGCCCGCCGCAACGTGTGGATCCCTAACTTCTTTCGCACCGGTCTGCCCATTCTCCCGAGGCTCCGGATTCTCTGTGCGCAGAACCCGTTCGACGTCTGGGTGCTAACGCGACGACGGGCAATGCGAGCGATGGGCGTCTCGGATCACCCGTCTCCTCGTTGCCCCCGAGCTGCGACGGAGTCCGCCTCACCACTTCCCACGACGACCCATTCGCGAACGACCTGGTTGCCGGGACTGTCGAACTTCGCACCTTCGAGTTGCCTCAGGCTGAGCTCGAATCGGTAGGCGCCCGGCTCTTCCGGAACCAGGAGCAACAGTTTCTGCGCGAGAGTGTCGCCGGGACGAACATCACGACGAAGCGGAACGAGCGTCTCCGTCGCAGCCAGCGGGGCCCGGCCCGCGTCGAGTCGAACCCACCGGGCAACGAGCACCACGGTGTGCTTGCGGAACGGATCGATCGCGACCATGCCCTGGAGGAGAACCGCCTTCTGCGGAGTGACCACGACCGGCCACGTCGCGTTGCCGAGGTTGGTCACCCAGACGACCAACGGATAACCGTCGCCCGGTTTGGAGAATTTCGTGCGACGGCGCGGCAGCTGAATCCGCCCGACGGCCTCGTCGTCGGCCAGGGGACGCCGCGGAGTTCCGAGCATCGTGGAGCCGTCGACTTCGCCGGCGACGAGGGCCCGGGTCCATCGGGAGGGCTCGGGTGTATGGGCGAGCTGCATGATGATCCAGCCCTCGAGCTTCCAGACGCGCTCGACCTCCGGCGCCCGGAGCAGTCCCGGGACAACCTTGTCGTACCGGTCGCCTTCCTCGAGCCAGTAGGAACGAGGCCGAACCAGAACCCAGCGCAACCCGGTCATGTCAATCAAGTCCCGAACCACGCCGCGCAGCGGCAGCGCTCCGATGGTCGAGAAGACCAGGGGGCGGTGCACCGGATGGTAGCCGGTGTAGGCGGAGATCAGCGGAAGCCAGTGAATCGTGCTCCCGAGCATACCGTCGGGTTCGAGGGATGCCTTCCTGTCGTCGCCCTGCCTCTGCCCGGTGAGGGGCAGCTCCAGGAGCGGGCCCTCTCCATGCTCCCGTGCGAGCTTGCGGACCTCCTCGTAGACGAACGCATTCTCCGTCAGAGCCGCTACGCGATACATCGTGTCGTCGGCGAAGGAGGCCCCTTGGGCGTAGAGGACGAAACCGAGGAGACCCACGGCGACCCACTGCCCTGACCTGCGTCCGGCCCATTCGCCGACCGTCTCGAGCGCCGCCGCCAAGAAGAGTGCCGTTGCGAACCCGAACAAGATCTGGAAGCGAACCGAGTACGCAAAGAAACGCAGCGGCGTGTCGCCGATCCAAGCGCCCAGGGGTTCCGGAAGCCCAGGCATGAAGAAGATGCCACCCAGGGCGAGGACGAGAGCCGGGAAAACGCACCGGCGCGCCGCCCGGACACCGCGCCAGGCTCCCAGGATCGTGACGAGGAGACTCACGATCGCGAGAACTCCGAGCGGATCTTTCGATGCTCCGGGAAGCAGTCCCCGAACCGCGTCGAGAAGAACCCCCAGGGTGACTTCATAGGTCTGTAGAACGCGCGGACTGCCACCGAGGCGGCCGAAATAAGGGGTGATCAGGACGGCCGCCACGCAACTCGCGCCGACACCCGCGAGCAAGCCGAGGGCGAGAAAGCGAGCCCGGTTGCGCCCGGGTTGCAACCACGAGGCGATGCCCCAGACCAGCGCCGTGAATGCGAGGAGCACGGCCATATAGAAGGACGACAGGATCCCAAGGCCAAAGACGAGCATCAGGCTCGCGGCATGCTTCCCGGTCGGCGCGTCTCGCAACCGCACGAGACAGAGGGCAACGAGCGGAAGGAACAAGTTGGAGTACTGGAGGATGTGCAGGTTGAAGGGCACGCGTCGCGGCCCGAGTGCAAACACCAGCCCCATCGTCCACGCCGTGGAGGGGGCGCAGCCCACGCGGAGCAGCAGGCGCTGCATCGCGAGCGCGGCGAGAGGGTAGGTGGCGAGAGCGGTGAGGTTGGCCGAGAGGATCGGATTGCGGGTGAGGCCGAAGAGCGGGCCGAAGAGGAGTTGGCTCGTGAAGAAGTGATCGGAACCGGTGAGCTGCCCCGGCGCCGGAAAGTTGATATTGGCGTCGAAGACTAGGCGCGGGTCCGTGCCGAGCGCGTGTGAAACCCAGCTCAGAATCCAGACGATCAATTGCTCATCGTTCAGATTCGGCCCGACCGGAATCCGTTCGCCGAAGCCACTGAGGAACGGCGCCGCCAGAACGCCGAAGACCACGGCATAGCTGGCCGCGGCCACGAGAAGGCTACGAGAGAAGCCCGGGGCGTCGGGATCGGCGCCGCGCAAGCGGATGAGGGCGTCGAGGCACACAGACCTGAATCGTCCCTCTTGCCACAGGCTCTAGGACGGCGCAAGATGCAACGTTGGCCCGTTTCGCCGCCCCCCCACCGACCGATTCTTATGCACGACGGCCCGCTACAAACCGGTAAGACTCGGGACAGCGTGCTCCATCTCGACCGCCACGACGCCTGGGTGCTGACGGCGGTTCTACTTCTCTTCGTCCTGTCCCGCCTCGCGTGGGCGTACGGAAACCTCTCCGCCGCCACGTACTGGGAGGATGAATATCGTTGGGCGGCCGCCCTGGAGTTGCTCTCGGGCCCCGCACACCCGCTCTTGGACTATCAGGCGGATCATTACCAAGGCGGCTCCCTTGTCATGATCCTCCTCATCACGGGGCTCTTCCAGGTAATCGGCGAGAGTCCCTTGGTCCTGAAGATGGCTGCCATCTCGTTCGGCGCCCTCACCCTGACCCTACTCTACCTGGTCGGGCGCCGAGGCTTCGGTCGACCGACGGCAATCTGTGTGACGGTGGCGTACCTGCTCGGCCCCCCACTCGTTGCCGTCTCGGGGCTATCGGTGATGGGGAGCCACGGCGAGTCCGTGGTGTTCAGCCTGCTCCAGGTCCTGATCTTCTTCCGCCTTCTCGTCCAGGAGGGTCGCTCGAATCGCACCTGGTTCGCGTTTGGACTCGTCTCGGGCCTGGGCTTGTGGTTCTGCTACACCTCCGGGCTGAGTCTCGCGGCTTGTGGTCTCGCGTGGCTCGCACTCGAGAAAGTCCCCAAGTGGCCGGAGCTTCGATCGGCTTTGGTGGGCGGGTTCGTCGGTCTGATCCCGTGGTTCGCGTATAACGTCGAGCGTGGATTCGTCGGGCTGGGCCGCATCGCGGAAGTTCTTGGGATGAGCCGGGCGCCCGACCCGTGGCTGCCACAGACCTTGACGGAGAAGACGACTCTTCTGCTGTTTCAGGACTGGCCGGTGGGACTTCTGTTCCCCTTCCCCGAGACCCGACCCGATGGCCTGATGGCGTTTGCACTCGTAGGGTTCGCCGTTCCCCTGGCCGTGGCTCTACTCGCATCCGTCTGGCGTGTTCTCATCCGAGGTCGCCGGCTGCGATTCCCGGCCGATGTGCCAGGCCAGGACACCGTGGCATACGAGCGGCGTGAACTCGTCTTCCTGATTTACGGCCTTCTCTGGCTACTGTTCTTTCTGAGTTCGAGCTTCACCATCGATCCCTACAAGGGTGCACACGAGTACCGCCTCTTCCTTCCTCCCGCGATCCTGCTCCTGCTGCCGGCCGCTCGCTCGGCGGCGCTCGGGCTTCGTTCGCCTGGATTGGCACGCGGGCTGACGATCATCGGTCTTTCGTGCTTTCTGATCTTGTCGACCGTCGGCACGATCGCGGCGGCGACGAGGCCGCTCTCCCAGGGAGCGTTTCGCGGACACTTCGGGCACATGGTGAGAGGACTGCTTCTCCACCGGAAGTATGAGACGACTCTGGCAGAAGCCGTGAGCGTCGCGAAGACCATTGACCAACGCCGCAAACGAATGGCCGTCTTTCGCGGCATTGGCTGGGGCGTGGCCTTCCGATTCGAAGAAGGCGGAGAGATCGAGACGGTCCACGCCGCGATCGGCCAGATCCCGCAGCAAGATCGAGCGGCGTTCCGCTCCGGCCTGCGTTGGGCAGCGCGGCAGCGCAAAGTAGAGGAAGAGGAGCGGCTACGCGCGGGAACCGCCCGCATCGATTCCGCGCTCCTGGTGTCGCGGTTCGACACGCTCCTCGATCTGACCGGTGGCCCACCTCCGCAGCGAAGACCTCGCTCTCGGCTCGGGCGACCTCCACACCTGCGATAATACGAGCGGAGCTGAGAGATGTTCAAGGATCGAAAGGTGATCGTGGTGATGCCGGCGTACAACGCGGCAGGCACGTTGCAGAAGACCTATGACGAGGTCATGGCGCAGGAAGTCGTCGACCGCGTGATTGTCGTCGATGATGCGAGCAGCGACGAGACTCTCGAGGTCGCGCGGTCGCTCCCGAACACCGCCGTCTACCGTCACGAGCGGAATCGGGGTTACGGGGCCAACCAGAAGAGCTGCTACCGCCTCGCCCTGGAGGAGGGAGCGGACATCGTAATCATGGTCCACCCCGACTACCAGTACACTCCGAAGCTCATTCCGGCGATGGCGGCCCTGATCGGGAATGATCTCTATTCCTGCGCGCTCGGATCGAGAATTCTGGGCGGCTCAGCCGTCGCCGGCGGCATGCCCTGGTGGCGCTTCGTCGCGAATCGGTTTCTCACGTTGACGGAGAACCTCCTCCTGGGCTCCAAGCTCTCGGAGTTCCACACCGGTTACCGCGGCTTCTCGAAGAACCTGCTCGAGCGCCTGTCGCTCGAAGCGCTGTCGGACGATTTCGTCTTCGACAACCAGATGCTCGCGCAGATTCTCTGGATGGGCGAGACGGTCGCCGAGGTAAGTTGTCCGACGCGCTACGACGACGATGCTTCGTCGATCAACTTCTGGCGCAGCGTGAAGTACGGCTTCGGCTGCCTCCGTACCGGCTTGACCTACCGCCTCGCTCGCTCCGGCTTGATTCGTACCCCCCTCTTCCCCGAGGAAGCACGACAACCGGCCCCATGAGCCGAAACCCGCAGGTGGATCGCACTGCGACGTTCATCTTCCTGGCACTCGCAGTCACCTTCACGGCGTTGACGGCCGTCAGTTGGGCCCGGTGGGGGCACGTCCGGATCGACACGGGTGGCGCGATTTATCGCGCCGCTAGCATCGCCGATGGTGCCGTTCTCTACCGCGACATTCTCGTTCACTACGGACCTGTAGCGCCCTACGCGGTCGGCACGCTCCTGCGCCTGGTGGGCATTCACATGAACGCGATCTATCTGCTCGGCCTGACGTTCGTCCTCGCCGAGTCGTCACTCCTCTGGTTCATTTCGCGACGAATCGTTTCGAACGTCGAGGCCGCAACGGCCGTCGTCGCCTTCTGGATCCTGCTGGCCTTTCAACCCGGGCTGTTCAACTGGATCGTCCCGAACGTGTTCGCCTCGACCTTCGCAGTCTTGTTCGCAACGGCGGCCCTCGCCTTGCTGGTTCTCGATCTCTCCTACCCCCGGGCGAGAAACCTGGTGCTGGCAAGTCTGTGCACCGCGCTGGCCGGCCTTAGCAAAGTCGAGCATGGCGGTGCCGTCCTCTTGACACTCCTGCTCTACGTCCTCTTGCTGCGATCTGCGGAAAGCCGCGGAAGAAGCCTCGCCCACGCCCTCCTCCCCGGCGGAGTACTCACCTGTATCGTCGCCGTGGCCGTCGTCGCGTCCGTGCCATGGCACGAGGTCGTGTTCGACAACGTGTACCGTGTTCGATCCCTTACGGGCACCCTCGACGCATATCAGGATCGGCTCTTTCCCCCTCTTCTTCCCTCCCTGTCGCGTGCGGCGCTTCACTACCTCATAGAGCTGCCCCTGCTCGCCACGGCCATCGGGTGGGGGTGGGTGTTGCTCCACCGACAAGGCGCACAGAGGCTCCTGGGGATCGGACTGATCGGGCTCGGGCTCCTCTTGCCCCTGTTCGCTCCGAGCGCTCTGATGAACCCTGACATGGTCCGAAGCGTTCTGCGACAGCACCAGTTCGTCTGGACTGGAGTCGCCTGGGGAGGACTCGCTCTGTGGGGTCTCGTCCGGTGGCGGGGGGAAGATCAGCCACTGGGGAATCGCGTGCTCACGGTGATCGCGATCTTCGCATTCCTCGACACCCTGCGATGGGGGTTTCGCGTGGCGTGGGCTCCGTACTACGCGGTATTCGCCCCTCTCCTCGTTCTCGTTCTGGTTCGCTCGGTGGCGCGTCGCGTACTACCCACGCCCTCTGCGTGGCCCGTGGTATTGGTCCTTCTCGTCGCGGTGGCCCCGGCCGCTCTTCGACATGGACAAGAGTTTCAGGCCCGGAGCTTCTCGCTCACCTATCCGCGTGGCACGATCCGCACGACGCCGAGCGAGGGGAGGCCCATGAAGGCCGTCATCGACTACCTCCGACAGGAGACAGACCCGGGGGACTACGTTGCGGTCCTTCCCGAAGAGCAGATGATCAACTTCTTGGCGGAGACGAAGCATCCGACGCGAGACACGGGCATCGGCCCCGGCTGGCTGGCCAATCGAGCGGACGTGGAGCGCTTCCTTGCCGAACTCGGATCCGATCGAACCCGCTTCGTCGTAACCAGCGGCCGCCGCTATGCCGAGTTCGGCGCGACGAAGGGAGCGCTCGAGGGCCCGCGGATCGCCGGGTTTCTGGAGTCGAACTACGGGACCGTATTCTCGGCCGGCAGGTACCGGGTCCTGAGGCCCACCTCGCCGGCCCCCTGAGCGCAGCGGATGATCGAAACTCCGAAGAAGGTACGGCCCGGCGCGATGGTGGCAGCGCTGGTCCTGTACGCGGTCCTGGTTGCGTGGCTCACGTGGCCACTCGTCCTAGAGGCCCCCCGCGAACTTCCGGCGACCGGCAGGGCCTGTCGCTTCGACAGTGCCCTGGTCACGTGGGCCCTGGCCCACGAGAGTCGTGCGCTCACGAGTGCACCCGATGAGTTCTTCGAGGCGGGCATCTACCACCCCGCGCCCCACGGGCTGCTCTACGGAGAAGCAGCCTTCGGTGCGCTGCCCTACTTCCTGCCGCCCTTCGAGGCGACGGGAAACCCGACGCTCTCCATCAACATCACGTTTCTCGCCTCCGTGATCCTCACCGCCTGGGCACTGCACTACGTCGTTCTATCGTGGACCGGCTCGTTCGGCGGTGCCTTCATCGCAGCCTGGACGTTTCTCATGACCCGTTGGGTGCTGTGGACCTGGGTGCCCTGCGCGCCGAACTACGCCGTGCTGCAGTACTTCCCGCTGATCATCCTGTTCGCCTCGGGACCTCTGCGTGGTCTCGCCGATGTTCTGCGGCTTTCCTTCCTGATCGTTCTACAGGGGTTGACCAGTGTCTACGTCGCCGCCGCCGCGCTCGCTCCTCTCGGGTTGCTCGGCATCGGCCGGCTGGTCGCTCGCCGGCCGGCCTGGCCTGGCGGACGACTTCTCGCTGCGGTGGGTCTGGCCGGATTTCTCTTGGCCGCGGCCTACGCGAGCTACCTGCTGGTGTCCTCGGCCAACCCTGAGATGTCTCGGCAATCGATCTGGCACGGACTGAGGCAAGTGAGCCAACTCCCCTGGGCGGTGTTCGAGCGCACCCGGCCGACGGCCGTCCCCATGGCGGCACTGGCACTCATCGCGCTCGGCGGCGCAAGCTTTCTGCTCGGAGGTCGTACGGATCAGCGTCCACACACTCGACAGGCCTGGACCCACGCGACGTACTGGCTCGTAGCCGGGCTCGTCTTATCTCTCGAGCCGGGCGCGCGCTGGGGAGAGGCTTCGGTCTGGTTGCCGCAGCGCCTGGTCGCGCTCACGACACCGCTCTACGAGATCATCCGGCTTCCCTATCGTCTCGGCATCGGCGCGCTGATGGGCGCGTCCCTGCTGGCCGGGCTCGGCTTCGCCGAGGTGGCGCATCGGATTTCGAGAAGAACCGACGTACGGCGCGTCGCGGTCCCCCTGCTCGCGCTCTGTGTCACCGGGGCCATGTACGGGGAGTATGCCCGAGGATGGGGAGCGCCCCCCGTGCCCAACCTGCGACCGCTACCGGACGAGTACCCGCTGCGTGCAATGCCGGACGGCTCTTCCCCGCTCATCGCCGCAATCCGGAAGATCGACGGACCGCTTCTCGAGCTCCCCATTCCCGCGGCAAATCGAAACCTGCCGTCGTCGCCTTCCCAAGCTCGGGCGATGTACCGTTCGATCTTTCATGAGCGGCCGATCCTGAACGGCTACAGTGGTTACTGGCCCCGGGGTTTCCTGCGACGCGTCGCCCTCGCTCGTCGGCTTCCCGACCCTACCGCACTCGAGGCTCTGCAGGTGGAGACCGGACTCACGATGATCCTGGTCCGACTACCAGCGCTATCCCCTCCGGAGCGAGATCGGTGGGAGAAGATTCTCATCGGAGACGGCGATCCACGGCTCGAGCTCGTGCATCGAGACGAAGCGGAGAATGCGCTCTTCCTCGTCGTTGAACCCGACTCGAGTGCGGAACCAGGATTCGCACGGACACCGGCCCCGACCGCGCAACGACGATCGCTCGGCAACTCGTCGTCCTCATTGCCGTGAGTCCGCCTTTCGAGCCGCTCTTCGTCTGCAGCGACATGCACGATTGTGGCATTCCGAAGCGACCCCGCGAGAGATCGGGGACGCGCTCGACACCCACTTCGGAGAGCTCCTCGGTGCCCTCGGGAAGCTCGCGCCCGAACGCGCCGGCTCGCTGACCTACTCCACCCGTCGGTAGTACACGTTGGCCAGGTCGAACGGGAGGTAGCGCTCTATGCGCTCGTAGCCGTGATCTTTGAAGTAGGCCTCGACGCCGGGGCGTCGCCCCTCGGTCACGACCAGATCGGGTTGGAAGCGGTCGATGTCGAAGCCGCGGAGGGCCGTCAACTCGTGGCCCTCGATATCCATGGAGAGGAGGTCCACCTTCGTCGCGCCGACCCTGTCGAGGAGGTCGTTCAAGGTGATCGACGAAATCTTCACCTCCTCCACCGCGAGCTCACCGCCGAAGTGCTTCCCGTCGGCGCGATGGGCACTGGTCGAGGAGAGGCCCAGGCTTTCCGACCTGAAGAAGGACTCCTTGGTACCAGAGCGATCGGTCACCAGAAAATTGAAGAACTTGGAGATCGGTCTCTCGTCTTCCCACATGGGAGCGTAGTCGGGCAGCGCGTCGACCCCGACGCCGGTCCATCCGAGGTGCTTTTCCAGATAGTAGGTATTGTTGGCTCGGATTGGCCAGGCACAGCCGACGTCGACGAAGAATCCATCGCGACGGTCCTGGAAGAAGTCCCGGATGATCAGCTCCTCGTCAAAGAGCGAGTACTTGGATTCCTCCTTCAGGATTCCGGTGCGACCGGGCGCCTGCCGCACCAACTTGCGGTGCTTCGCTATGGCGTCGTGCAGGTTGAAGCGCTCTTGGGCCGGGGCCACGGTGGCCTTTGGCGCAGTACTCGCGGCCGGGGTGCTGGCGACCTCCTCGGCCGTTGGGCTACATGCCGCGACGACGAAGACCGCAAGGGTCAGAAGGGCCAACCGGTCAGTCAACGCTGGAACAGGCACGATTGGATTCGATAGCAGCTGAGACCCCCGACGGGGAAGGTCCTACTTCGCGGTGCCGCCGGCCGCGGGTTCATTGCCGGGCGGGCGTACGACCTCACCCCTGTTCCTCTTAGCCCCGGTGCGCGCCCTGGCCCTCGCCCAAGGAATCGGTCGAGCTCCGTGGGCGCATCAGCCGACCACTGTTCGGGTTCAGAGACGATTGGACCAAATAGGTCGATGAAATAAGAGACACTCCCGACCCAAACGGAAGGAGAATCCGATGGGAAAGGGAGAAAGTGCGGAGAAGGTCGTCGGGGGTTCTTCGTCGGCCGGGTCATGCGGATTCTGCCGACGTACGCGGTCGGCTATCTCATCATCTGTTCGGTCGTCCTTTGCAGCGCTGCGATCACCGACTCGGGTACGTCGTATTCGTGGCAGCCTCAGCCGCCGGTGGGCCAGAGAACTCTCGCGCGATGTGGAGGTCTTGGACCTGCCGGACACTCGGCCGACGGGGCTCGACAAGGTTGACGATTAAAGAAAACACCGAGATTAAAGAACGTCCCTACCCATCGCGCTCTCAGAAAGATCGCCGCCTGAGACTTGCAGGATGGTGCCCCCCCGGGCGGCGGCTCAGGGCAGCACGGAACCGAGACGGGCGGCGAGATCGCTGCGCGTGTCTTCGTGCGCGGGATCGAACGCGAGATTCTGCAATTCATACGGGTCGGCATCGAGGTCGTAGAGTTCCTGCCGAACGCCGCCCTTCGACACGACCTCGATGTACTTCCACCGGTCGGTCCGAAGCGCACGACTCGGCCGCGTGATCAGTCCGCCGCCACTCTCGATCGGGACCTCGTCACGCCAGGCCTCGGGATTCGATCCATCCAAGAAGGGCGTGAGACTCGCTCCGTCGACCCCGGGCAGCGGCGAGGCCCCCGCAAGGTCCGCCAACGTCGGCGCCAGGTCGATGTTTGCCACGAGGGCATCCACCGACCGCGGCAGGGGAATGCGCGCGGGGTAGCGCATCACGAACGGGATGCGGATCGACTCCTCGTAGGCCGTGAACTTCGTGCCGGTCCAGTGCTCTCCCCAATGGATGCCGTGGTCGGACACGAACACGACTACCGTGCTCTCGGTGAGGCCCGAGCGCTCCAACTGCCTGCTGATCGCGGCGATACCCTCGTCCACCGCAAGCAGGGTCTCGAGTTCTTGCGTTCTCTGCTGGTCGCGCCGCGCAGCGCGTTTTTCATTCACGATCCGCGCAAAGAACTGCACCCAGGTCGGCTTCAGCGAGACGTCTGCCTCGTGCCAGTTCGGTGGGCGATGCAGGGGGAGTCCGGCAAAGAGCCCCACGTGCCGAGGTGCAGGCTCGGACGGATCATGCGGAGCGTACGGCGCGTAGACCGCGAAGAACGGCCGCGACGCGTTCTCGCGGAGGAACTGGACCGTGCGCGCAGACATCACGTCGGTCGAATACTCGCCGGGCGCGAGCACTTGAATGACGCCGTTCGTGTTCAGCTGCGAACCAAAGTAGCTGCCCCCGGACGGTCGCAGGAAGACGTTCCACTCGTCCCACCCCGGCGGCGGCTCCAGGTCGAGGTCTCCCGCGCGATTCAAGTACTTCCCGAAGAAGCCGTTCACGTAGCCCGCGTCGGAGAGCACCGTCGCGATCGTGTTCGACGGGTCGAACTCGGGCTCGAACCCGTTGCCCACCACGCCGTGATTTCGCGCGAGGCGACCGCTGTACATGCTGGCCCGACTCGGCGAACAAGACGGCGTCGTCGCAAACGCGTTCCGGAAAACGAGCCCGCGCCCCGCAAGCTGCGTAAACGTCGACGGCATGTAGCCCATCGTGTCCCATCGTTGATCATCGGTGAGGACTAGAACGATGTTGGGTTGCATCGCGCGCGGCGCAACGGCGTCGACGATTCCTTCGAACGCGCCGCGCAGACAACGCTCCAAAGCAACGCCGTCGATCCGCTGTCCGACCCGATTCGCAAGCGGCGCACAGGCACCCCCGACCCGCGGAAGAGGAACCCCACCTACGGACTCGATCTCGACGCCGTGGCAGCGTCTACGGATCACGCGCGCGATCCGTGCACCCCGTGTCTGTCTCCGCGCGGCCCGACGCTCGCGGAGGCGATACTCCGTGAGGTGACCGGCGACGCGGGCGATTGCGACCTGACACCGGCGCGCCTCGGGGCCGACGTCTCCACCAACCTCTCCACCCGAGTCCTCCGCGTCCGCGGAACCGAGCGCTGCCTCGACCACCGCATCCAGCGCTTCCGCGCCACAGGACGGCGGCGGCGTCCGACGGCAGCCCGTGGGATCGACCCCCGCGAGGGCGGCGACACGGCAATCCAGGCCCGAGCGCAAGGCGGTCCCCAGCCGGTCCAGCTGGGCCTCGGTCCGGCACCGGGCGGAGGCCGTCGTAGGGACCCATCCCAGCACCAAGAAGAGGAGAAGAGCCGTCTGGAGGGACCGGGGGAACAAGACCTCTGGAGCTTAGCCAACAGGGAGGTGGCCCGGTCAAGGATTTGGCCGAGAGTGAAGCTTTTCGCTTAGGGCGGCAGGGGGCGTGACCGGGGGGCTCCGGGGCGCTCGGCAGGAAGTCCCACATTCTGTGGTCTTTTTGCCGAGTGGCGGCCGCCGAAGCGTGGCCGGGACTTTGCAGTCCTCCTTCGGGCCATGTGTCGCCACACAAACGTCCGATTCACAGGAGGGCCACCGAGATGACCGCTTCCTACGATCTCGCGTCGGCCACGGCCGTCGTGCTCGCCGGTGGGCTCGGGACCCGCCTTCGGAGCGTTCTCCCGAATCAGCCGAAAGTTCTGGCTCCGGTCGGCGGCCGGCCCTTCCTCTCCTACCTGCTCGATCAGATCGGCGCGGCCGGGATGCGGCGAGCGATCCTGTGCACCGGCTACCTGGGGAATCAGATCCGCGCCATCTACGGCGACTCCTACGAGCGCATCGATCTCGTCTACTCGCAGGAACCCACTCCCGCCGGCACGGGTGGCGCACTCCGGCTCGCACACGAGCATATCTGCTCCTCGTCGATCCTGGTGATGAACGGCGATTCGTACTGCGACGCCGATCTGCTGGACCTGTGGGACTGGCATCACGTCCACCCCGCTCACGTCAGTGTCGTCACGGCGGAAGTCGAGGATGCGGGATCGTTTGGTCGAATCGGGAGCGACGCCGCGGATCGCATCGTTCGCTTTGCAGAGAAGACCGACGACGAAGGACCCGGACGGATCAACGCCGGAATCTACTTGATGCACACGGCACTGCTGGGACGAATCCCGGCCCATCAGAACGTCTCGATGGAGAACGAGCTCTTCCCACGCTGGGTCAGCGCTGGCGGTGTCTTCTCCTATCCTACCAAGGCTTCGTTCATCGACATCGGTACGCCGACTCGCTTCAAGCGCGCCGAGGAATTCGTTCGTTCCTGCCGGTCGACCCATCCCCGACCGCTGGCAATCGATGAGGTCGCGAGCGCGCTGGCCTCCGTACAGGGAGATGCGGTTTGACGTTTGCCAGCCTGCACGAGCAGCTCTTCTTCGACGCCGTGCTTGTTCGCGACAGCGGCGACCGGGGCCTGATCGGCCTCTCGCAAGATCTTCGCCATCTGGTCGTCCGTGAATCTGCTCTTTCGCATTTCGCTCTCCGTACTGGTTGCCGGTGAGGCAGATTTTCATGCCTCAACTGGTCCGAAAAACTCAGAGCAGGCCAGTAGGCCCAGACCTGGTTAGCCTCGGCCGCGACCGGTGTCTTCGGCCTCCACGCCGACACCACCCCGCGCAGCCGCTTCTTCGGCACCTGCAGACCTGATTCGCGCCAGAGACGATGTGCACGCTGATTGCTCGTCTTGAAACCTGCCCAAGCCAGCCAGCCTTCCGCGACGTCATCGGCTCGGGTCAACATATCGTCGCCACGAATGAGACCCTCGATAAGTGGGGCCAAGCCCTGATGGAGGACTTGGACTAACGGGCTCATTCCGCAGCGGAGAGGCTCTCAGCCGCCCTGGCCGATTGCCTAAAGCGCAACATGGCCTGCGACGCGACTCGGAAATCCCACGAAAATCGGCGGGCCCGACGTCGCCTACACCTGCTTCTATTTCACTGAATCCCAGATCGCCTCGCGACCGCGACCCCCCGAATGAACCGCCATCGTTCCCGCGACACGATCGCCCTGTGTATGGGTGCAACCGGTCTGGTCACTCGGGGCTTTGCTACTGCGGCTACGCCGCCGCGGCCCTGTTCCTAAAACTCTACCTCGCTCCAGGCTTCGCGCTGGCGGCTACCCGTCGGCCTGGGGAAATAGGCCGTTCATGTTGACTACCGCCGGCACCGAGCTTTTTCTAGGCTACGGAATGACGTCGTCCCAACGTCGCTTCCTCCATCAGGTCGGGGCCCATGCAAATCCGGCTGGTTGGCGTGAGATATCCAGCTACCTTATATAGTCTGTGAGAGATGATTAACTCGGCTCTAGCCCATGTGGATGCGGTCGCGATCTGGCGGCGGCGCATCCTCTCCGCAGTTGCTTGGTCATACTTAGGGCTGGGCGCGATCGCTGCTGCCGTCGGCATCGGTGTTGCGATTGCACATGAAATTTGGAGTATTGTTGTTTTCGACACAACCGCCTTGCTCGCTGGGGCCGGCCTGGCGCTGTGCCCCGAACGGTTCTATCGGTTCAAGTCCATATCGCTGATCGTTCTGACCTATACAATCGGAGGATATTTCTCCTATCACTTTGGACCATTCGCAGCTGGCCCGTTGTGGTTGTTCGCGGGCCCAATGCTTTCGGGAGCTCTGTTCGGCTGGCGGGCCGCACTCGGTTCCATCGGGTTCTTGGTGGTCGTTCTCGTCGCCATTGGCACCCTCTTGGCAAATGGCTCGCTGAACTGGCCTGGTGAATTGAGTGTTGGCAGTTGGTTCGTCATCAGCGGAAGCCTTGTGGCGCTTTCGGGCCTGCTTTCAGTTTCAATCGGCGTGCTGCTCGACGGTGTTGCGCAGGCCAATCGGGAGCGCGAAGCCGCGATCGAGACCCGCGAACTGCTCGAACAGCAGCTTCGTCATTCACAGAAGATGGAGGCCGTGGGTCGACTCGCAGGGGGCATAGCCCACGACTTCAACAATCTTATGGTCGCCATATCGGGCTTTACCGAGCTGGCGATGGACACATTAGAGCACGACTCCCCTGCGGCTGCGGACCTCTCCGAAGTGATGGATACGGTCACTAGGGCCAAGGGTCTCACTGCGCAGCTCTTAACGTTCTCTCGCAAGAATGCGTTGGCGCCTAAGCGAATTGATATCAACGACAGCATCCGAGACGCCCGTCGGCTGCTTGAACAGCTTTCGGGCCAAAACATCCGTCTGCACACGAAGCTCTGCACTGAGCCCTGTAGCACCAAGATCGATCCAGACTCCCTAATCCAGATCCTGGTCAACGCAACGACGAACGCGGCAGACGCAATGAAAGAGGGCGGCGAACTCTCGATTGAAACGTCGCGCATTCAGATTGACGGAGGTTCGTCTAGCTTGGACGAGCTCGATATGGAGCCCGGTGAGTATGTCGTCGTGTCGGTTACCGACACGGGTTCCGGTATCGCTGAGGACACGCTAGACAGGATTTTTGAACCCTTTTTCACTACGAAGAAAACCGGTGAAGGCACCGGCTTAGGTCTTTCGACATCTTGGGCAGTCGTGAATCAAGTGGGCGGCTATATCCACATGACGAGTGAACTGGGCCGTGGGAGCACCCTCGAATGTTTTTTCCACTTCACGCCGTGGGTGGCCCCAAAAATTGACCAAGCCCGTGTCAAATCGCCAAGTCGAGGTAATGAAAGAATCTTGGTCGTTGAGGATGATGAGCAGGTTCGGAGGTTGCTCATTCGGTCGCTCCGAGCAAAGGGTTATGAGGTCCTGCATGCAAGCCACGCGAAAGACGCCTTAGCGCTTGCACAACAGCCGCACATCGATCTCCTCGTTGCCGATGTGATCATGCCCGGTCAAAACGGGCGCGAGCTGGCCGCGAAGGTTGCCAAACTGCATCCCAAAATTGCGGTGCTCTATGTGTCCGACTACTCCGACGACATACTTACGCAGCAGGGTATTCTCAACGACGGCTTAAGGCTGTTGAAGAAGCCTTTCCAGCTGGATGTTTTTTTGAAGCTGATACGTGAGATTCTCGACGCTCGCGGCTGAAAAGTTTTCTATTCGCAGCATTCGGACTTTTGGACAGCCAAAAACAAGAGAAACGTCATGTACGCCCCTCGCGCTCGTGCCGACTCGCCCCTCGCTCGCTTATGCCGTGGACGATGTTGGCTCGGATGGACGCTCATCGGGCCGGCGTGGCCCGAATCCGGCTGCTCTTTAAATCGCCCTGCGGTCTCGCCCCGACCGGTGCGCCCCGAGAGCCATGTCCGGACCGCGTGCCGGAGCCGGGCTTGCCGAGGGCCGCACTTCTGTTGAAAGATCCTACCGATGCAGTCCACGATCACGATTGCGGGAATCGGCAGCCTCCACGCTCACAGCCTGATGGTCGGGCTCGCTGTCGTGCTTGCGGCTTCGCTCGGCATTCGAAGCGCAGTGCGGAACGCAGAATTACCGCTGCGATCGGTGCTCGCGGCGGTGGTTCTGATCGCGCTCGCGGTGTTCGTCGGCGGCCGCCTGCATTTCGCGCTGCCGCGACTCCATCTTTTCGCTTACGATCCACTGCACGTACTGCGGCTCACGAGTGGAGGCCTCCACGCTCCCGGTGCCATCTGCGGTGCAGTCGTTGGTGGTTGGGTGAGTCTCCGGGCCCTCGGTTTGCCGGTTGCACGCTTCGCGGATGCATTCGCGCCGTCGGTGGGGGTCGGCATCGCGGTTGCGCGCCTGGGCTGTTTCCTGAATGGCTGCTGCTTCGGTCTGGTGTGCGAACTGCCCTGGGGCCTCGAAATGCCCGTTGGTAGCCTGCCGTACCGCGAGCAAATCGAGAAGGGAATTCTCCCGCGGGGTGCGGCACGCTCCCTGCCGGTCCACGCCCTTCCTCTCTATTTTTCGGGCGTCGCATGGGCCATCGCCGCCTTCACGAGCCGGCTGCAGAGCCGGAAGTCGTACGACGGCCAGGTCGCCTTGTGGATGCTCTTCCTCTTTTCTGCTTCGAGCGCGGCCCTCGAACCGCTCCGACACGAACATGCGATGAGGATTTATCTCGGCCCGTGGCCGCAGCTGCAATGGGTCACGCTAGCGATGAGTCTCCTGTCGTGCGGCGCCCTTCTCGCTCGGTCGCGCGCCTCCGGCGGGCGCCGGAGCTCGCCCCAGATCAGCTCGCCTCCATCGTGAGAACGGTAGCCGACACGAACGGCCCATTTGGCGTCGAGGTGAAGTAGCGGGAGAGCGATCTCGATCCCAGGTACGGGGGAGGCGGGGGGCATTCGATCGCGTTTGAGAACCGCTACCGCGGTCTGCCGACGATGGCGGCAGGACACCGAAGTGCCAAGGCCGCCGCAAGTGCGAAAGACCGGACACTGACGGACACAATGGCCGATGGCCGCGTAATCGACCCGCCCAGCGGCCCGGGCGAGCAGGCCTTAGGGCCATGCGGTCATCTAAAGTTCTTTAGAGGTCTCGCCGCCAGCGTGTCCCGCCCACGCGGGCGACGCCAACCCGGGGCCTGCCTTGCGCGTCGGGCGCAACGGGAGCAAAAACGGCCGAGGACCACGCTCTAAACCAACGGCCGCTCGAATTTTTCGTCTGGGGCGGATCTAGAAGCTACACGAACAGGCGCCGCCCGCATCGCTGCACGTCCCACCGCACACGCCACAGGAGGAGCCCGTGGCACACGAAGCGCCGCTACAAACTCCGCCCTCGCATAGATCGTTCTGGGTACAGACCTCGCCATCATTGCAGATCGTCCCGTCGGGCGCGGACTCGTTGGGCGGGCACGACACACTGGACCCGGTGCAGAGCTCGGCCGCGTCGCACACGTGCGTCGAGGCGCGACATTCGAGGTTCGCAGCCGAAAATTCATCCAGCGGACAAAAAGCGCTCGAGCCATCGCAACTTTCGACGACATCGCATACGTCCGCCACTGCGCGACAGGTGACGCCGGCCGCCGCCACAGCGTCGCTCGGGCAGGAGGAGCTGGCGCCGGAGCACACCTCGGTGACGTCGCAGGGATCCGTCGAGGACCTACATTCCTCTCCCTGATCGCGGAAGCCGTCCGACGGACACCCGGGGCCGGAGCCCGTGCACGACTCCGGTTCGTCGCAAATTCCGTTTGCCGCACGACATAAGATGCCCGACTCAGCATACGTGTCTGTCGGGCACGCGCCGCTTTGCCCCGTGCACAGTTCGGGGAGGTCACACGCGCCCTGTTGAGAGCGACACGTACCCCCCGAAGGAGAAAACGCATCGGTAGGGCAGGTGACATCCGTTCCCGTGCAGGTCTCAGCGACGTCGCAAGCGCCGACGGCGAGGCGGCAGAAAGCTCCAGCCGAAGCCAACACGCACTCACCGGTACAACAGGTCGAGCCAGTCACCCCGGGGTCGCAGATCTCACCTCCGTCCACGACGCCATTCCCGCATGCTGAAGCGACCACCTCGGTGTTCACCGTCACCTCGGTCGCGCTCCCTCCCGCGGGAGAGACCGAGGCGACGAGGGTCAGGGCCACCTCTTCGCCCACGAGAATCTCGTCGACGTACCAGCCCACCCCTCCGACGGAACTGTCGGATGCGGAGCGAAAGCGGATTTTTACCGACTCGCCGGCAAAGCTCGAAAGGTCGACGACACTCTGCTTATAGCCACCGCTTGAACCACTGAAGGCCTCGCGCCCCGAGATCGCGTTCTCGAATTGGGTCGAGATCGTGTCGTTGTAGCCGCCGGAGGTGAAGTACGTTCCCAGATCGCCCCACGAGGAGCCCCCGTCGGTAGAGATCTCGACCACGCCCCCGTCGTAGCCTGTCTCGAAATCGTAGTCGCTCCAGAAGCGCAGCTCCGCATCCGCTTGAATCGAGAACGCGTTCTGCGTCGTCAGGTACTGGTCACTCAAGCCGGAGGGGTCCGTAGCAAACCAGGACGCCCCCGAACCCTCGCCCGGGCCGACACATTGTGGATCCGAGAGGTCCGGACGAACCAGCACGACTCCCTCAATCGAGTTGATCGCGACCAGGCCGCTTGGGTAATACGGGAACGCGCTCCAGGCGCCGGCAAATATCGCGCTGTCGCTGTCGGGGTACACGTCGAACGAAGCCACCTCACAGAGCGTGCCGGAGGAAATGTCCGTCAGCTTCAGAATCCGCAGGCCCGACGTGTAATTCGCCTGGTAGACGAAATCACCCCTCGTGTAGTTGTTGTGATCGATCGAGGGAAGAGCGCCCGTGTAGCTGGCCGCGAAGTCCGGCGCATCGAGGTCGGACACGTCGACGATATACGTCCGGGTCTTGTGCCCGGCATTTTGTTCGTCGAGTTCGTCGTTCATGAGGATATGGACTTGATCCTCCGTGAGCCACCCCTGGTGGGTATAGCTCACACCTGCATAAGAGGTCCGTGAAATTTGTACCGGCGCGCTCTTATTGGTGACGTCGACGATCGTGAGTGTGTCCTCGTTGTAGGCAAAGCAGATCTCGCGACCGGAATACGTCGAATCGGGTCCGGAGTACACCACGCACTGCACGTCATGGGTGTAGCCATCGTCGCTGTAACAGCCCGCAAACGTGGGCGCGGACGGCGTCGAGACATCGACGATGTGGAGTCCGCCTGCACAGGAGCCGGTACCCACCGCGTAGACGAAATCCGTATCCTCATTGACGCCGAGGTTGTGACAATTTCCGAAACCATCATAGTGCGCGGTCGCCGAGAAGCTGTGCGGAGGAGATGGGACGTTCCGTAATTGCGTCAAGTCGAAGACTTGCATGCCATGCCCAGAGGCCTCGCTCACGATGAAGGCATGGTTTCCGAGGACCTTGACATCACGCCAGTCACTTGAAGCGGTATGGGTGGCGAGGGTTCCCAAAAGAACCGGGCTTTGCGGATCGGTCACGTCCAGAAAGGAAACACCACTCTGACGACCCGCAATGTAGTACTCCCGATTCGTGGTCGGGTCCGTCCAGCCCCAGCCGTCGTTTCCCTCGTCAGTGCCGCCGCCAATGGCCGAAAACGGCAAGAACTGCTCGAGGTTGGTCTTGTGGCAGGCAAAGACCCCGGCATGTCCATCTGCGCACGCGGTAGCGGCGACCACCGAGGTGGGAACCTTGCCGGCGGATTTGGAGCCACCGAAGGCATTGTCTTCACTGAGTTCCCAGTTGGCCGAGCCACTTCCATTCGTCAATGCCCAGAGGGAGCCCCCGGCTTCCATGTCGTCCTCGAAAGCGATGCCGCTTCCTCCGGTGACGGTCACCGTCACCTGAAACGTTCTCTGGGCAGAACTCCCGACATTCAGATCAAAGATTGGCCATTGTACGATGCCGCCCGAGCCGCTTCCGGAGTTGCTTGCAGACGCGGCCACGTACTCGCTTCCCAGCGGAACCGCGGCCGTGAGGGTAAGATCCTCGAGCGCCTCCGTGCCGCTATTTTGAACGGTGGCGGTGTAGGTCACGGTGGCTCCGGTCGAGGCCGGCGACGGATTGGCCGAAACGGTGAGATTCAAACCGCTGGGCGCCGCGCACGCCTCGCCGGTCAAGATCCCGCGATCGCACGCCGCCGTGCGAATGGCCGCTTCGTTCGCGCCCCCATTTAGGTCGACGTCTGCCTGCAACAGCCCCGCGACTGCATCGGCCATCGTGGCATTGCAGGGCAGTCCGAAATGATGCTGGAGGATGAGCTGATCGGCGGTCTCACGCCCGATGGCGAGGTGGATCTCCCGCAAGGTGTGCGACCAGATCTGCCCATCATGGTGGACCTGTCCCTGAAGATCTTCCGGATAGTGATTTCCGGTATCCACGCGCCGCAAGCAAGGCGGGTTTGTCGAGCTGTAGCTGGTCGCATCCCATTCCGCGATACATGCCGCATCCGAGCCTTGGTAGGTGGGGTCGCCCGCGCCCAGGAAGAAGGTGTAGGCCAGGTAGTCTCCGAAGGCCTCGCCCATCGCCCCCATCTCGCCTCCGCCCCAGCAGGAGTTCTGCTGATGCTGCACTGCGTGGCCGAACTCGTGCGCGATCACGTCGGCATCCTCCGCATCGTCTACGCCACCGCATCCAAAGTGGATCGCGTCGTCGCCGGTGGAATAGAAGGAGTTGTCGGCGTCATCCCACTGCGCGTTTGCTTTGCTGGGGAAGTCGCGCACACCGTTTTGCGCGCCGGTGTCATCGTCGAAGCCCAACGAGTGAAAGTATTCCTGGATTTGATCCACGGTGTAGTAAATCATCACCTGTTCGAAAAAAGGGTTGTCACGCGTGTAGTCGTAGATGCGATCGGGCTCCTCGGCAAAGGAGCTCGCACACGTCCCGCCAGCTAGCGTGACATCGACCCAGGTGCCCCGCAGTTGTCCGGTGCCGGAATCGAGGCGCTTGAGCACGACATCGATCCGCGACGCTTCCAGAGTAGGCGAGTTCGCATCGTTATTGTCACTGAGCGAGGTGTTTCCGGTGTGCTGAACGGGGTTGGGACTGAAGAGCTTGGCGCTGCCAACGTCGAACGCGATGCGATTTTCCTGAAAGAGGATCTTGCCCGTCTCCCCATCCACCACCGTCAGGAAATCGCCCAGCGGATCGGCGGAGTACACCCAGAACTCGCGGGCAATGCGAAGCTCGCCCGTGTTTAGAGGGAACCAGACTTTGCGGTAGCGGTGGGCGAGCCGGACTTCCTGCACGCCGGCTGCCTCTTTGGCCAGCAGAAGTGCTCGGCTGCGCGAGATGCCGGGTTGGGCGCTGCCCGACGTCCTTTTGACGCGATAACTGGTATGAAGGCTCACTATCGAACCGTCGCTCCCCTGATTCACCTGCACGAATGCTCCGTAGATGGGCACGCCTTCATGCTGTTGTTCGAATCGAGTGTGAGCACTGACCGAGGTCCGACGAACGTCCGCGAGCACGAGATCGGCCTGGTTCGCATTAATTGCAAGGGGGGTCGCGAAGTGAGCGAGAAAAGCGCGCGCGCTGGCCTCGGGTTGATCGAGGTTGCCCTTGAATTGACATCCTCGATAGTTGCGACGGCCGGTCAGATCGATTGTCTTCGAGTTGGGCTGAGCGGCGCAGGGCAGCCGCAGGTTGTCCTCCGGATGACGGGCGGTCTGCGCCGCCCCGACCGAGGGGAGCGCCAACACGGCGCTGAGGATCGCTCGTGCGAGAAGTCGATGAGGCCCCAGGCGGCCCCATACTTTCGACAGGGTTGAAGAGGGAGACAGTGGGAGAGTTTCAATTGGCATGGATCCTCCTGGGGCTGAACGATACCAGAAGCCGTCCGCTCATACCGGGGATGTTTTCAATGATGCACGCCTTCCGCAAGCCTGCGGGCCCAATAGGGCAGTTTGGTCCTTCGCCGTCGTGAGGAGGGCCGGGGCCGGCTACAAGGATTCGCCCGCCCCCGCGCTCGCACGCTTCATTGCCGGCCCGCTGGCCACGGCCTCGGGAGCAGTCACGTCTGGGCAAAAGCGTGGTGTTGCTCGACGCCCGAAAACTCTGGCCTGTTCGCCCAGGCCACCCCAGAAAAAGCCCAAGCCGACGAACGACCAACCGAAACGCGGGAGGAAACAGGAAAGCCCTGTTCACCTCGTAGGCGCCGGGCGGTTGAACGCGGCGGGTGAATGCGAAGATCCAAGCTTGTTTTCATGTTGCGTCAGATGTGGGCTCAGTCGAGGGGCACTGGGGTCTTGACTTCGGCGTTGCCCCTCGTGGAGACCAGTTCCGCGCCCCCGTGCTGACGAAGGCGGAAGGCCAGTGCGTAGGAGTCCGGTTCGGTGGGCGCCTGTGCGGGGACCACCACCTCGGTTTGGCCGCCTGGCTCGACGTCGCGCTGCAGCCGCTAAACAGTCAGCGGGCCGACCACCGAACACCGCGCGTCGAGCCATTGCGCCTCGACGATGACGAGCCCGTCGTCGGGTGTCGACGTGGAGGTCAGCCCAGGATGTTGCTCCGAACTCAATCGAGTTCGTTTGCCGTCGACAGGTTAACGGGTGAACGTCCCATCTGCACAGTGAACGCCGAATGTAGCCCAGCAGCGGGACTCTTGGTAGGAGGAAGCCGCGGACTTCGCCCTGGATGCGACCAGGCTAAGCAAGGCGATGATCGTTGCTGCGGCACTCGCGTATTTCCACAAGGAAACCGGCGTTGCTCCCCTCCCCTAAACGGAATAGACCGTCCGCCCTCCTAGCCCTCGCCTCGCGATCGGCTTGGCTTGCGCGGTTCCTACGAACATCCATCTTTCTCGCCTCGGCCACCAACACGCCGATCAGCGAAACTACTTCAAGTGTTTAGACTTGTGCGCGGCGTGGTTGTAGGACTTCTTACAAAGTTCGTACGCCTTTTTTGGGTCGGTCGCTCTCAAGGCAAATCCCTGGTCATGGAGAATTTGGGCCTGGCCGTTTATTTTGTAGAGTACATCGGCCGCGTCGATCGCCGCTTGGGCTGCTTCGCAGGCTTCATCGAGGCGCTGTGTGTAGAGCATAGTGGTAATGCTGCCACCTTTTTGATGCATCATCTGCTACAACTGCGTGGCGAGGATTGTTTCGGTGTTTTGTTCGGTCTTCGTTGCATCGGCGAGAATCACGTCAATTTTCGTGTCCATCGCGGACAACGTTGCCATGATGCTCTCCTGATTGGTCTTCAAATAGTCCTGACGGGCAAGGACCGTTTTGGTTCTTGCCCCTTCAACGTTGCCCGAGCACATTAGATCTTTGCGGAATATGCCTTCGGCGGTAACCAGCACGATGTCAGCAGCCACGCAGGCCAGTGATCCGTTGCCTCCCTCTCCTACGATGACAACCACCTCGTTACAGCCCCGATTGGCAACGTTCCAGACCCCCTTGGCGGCCAACCATACACCTAAGGCAGCCTCCAGTTCGAAAGCGGAGTCGCCGGTTGTGCCACACTCCGCCGAAGCGTAGTCGGAGATTTCAGGCCACGCTGTCCTGGCGGAGCTATGTTGACGCGGGTCCGATGCAGAGTTTGTCTCGGTTTGAAATCTGAATTGCAGAACAGCGTCCACCAAGCTGCCGAGATCAGCGGTTCCATAGATTAGTTCCAGTTCGCTATCGGAAGCTGCGGCAACCGCGTTGCGGAGCAGAGATGCTTGACTGATTTTCCCCAGTTCGGCAAAGCCGTCAGCAATTTGCTCGAACTGCATTCGAATCTCTGCCTCAGCATCAGCGGCTGGTGGAAAACTAGCTCCAACGCTGACCAACAATGCGCCGATAAGACAGGCTCTGAAAATCAACATGTTTCTCCTCGTTCAAATGGCAGCGGAAATTACCGCCAACCTGCCCCAGTCGCCTTCTAACCGTCAACCCCAAGACCTGCCCCCGGGAGCGTCGGAGACGGCGTTCGGAGAATCGAGGCTTGTCCGTTTTTCAAAGCCCCGCGCGTGCGGGACGAGACGAGACGAGGCGATGGTTCTCGGATGGAATGCGGGGATTTCAGGGGAGCAGTTCAGACGAACCCGGTTCAACGAGCCCTTGTCTGGATGAGGAGCGCGCGCAAGCGTTGTCTGCGTGCCCCCGGGGTAAGGTTATGGATGGCGGAAGCTCCTGTTCCCGACGATGGCCGGTCCTCGGGGGGGGGGGGGGGGCGACCCGCATCCGCTGGCACAGGAGGAGCGCACGAGCGCCGGATTTCGGACGGGCGCTCGCCGCCGAGTCCGCCAAGTGCTCTCTGCGGGATGCCCCTCCTGCCAGGCGTGCTCTGCCGGCCAGCCTGTCCGCAAGAGTTTTGCGGTTGCCTGAGGTTCTGCGGCTAGGTTATTTCTTATTTCCAAGAAGCCTCGGCGCAGTGCGTGCGCTCCCCCGGCCCCACGTAAATCCAGCCCCTGAAGAGGACCCCTCCCTTGATAACTTCACGCCCGTTCACTTTTTTTGATCTGTCCACCCGCCTGCGAGCCAGGCGTCGCGTGCGGCAGGCCGTGCTCTTTGCCGTAGCGATCGCCATAGCGCTTCCAGGACTCCCGGCTTCGGCCTCGGTGGGCACGAACGACCTCGCCAAATTTTCCGGTCGGGCCGATCGCGTCGGCGAAACGGATCGCACCGGGGGCCTGCGCTGGGAGGCGCGCTTCGAGGCGCCGAGGCCAGATTCGATCGACCTCTCTTCGGGCGCTCGGGTCTTCATCGGCGGAGCACTCACCGAACTGGACGGCACGTCGCTCTTCTCGATCGACGGATTCGACGTCTCGACGATTCCGCTCGAAGCCGCCCGCAATGCGCGTGCCGATCGGTCGAAGTTCGAGTTTGCGGGTCGAGACCGTTCTGGAACGCGCGCGCAGGTCACGTGGCGCAACGGCCGGCTCAAGATCAAACTGCAGAGCGGGCGCGCTCACCTTCAGGCCCCCGCGGCCTGCGTAGGGGGAGCGAGCGAAGCGGTTCTGCGATCGACGGTCGCGGTCGAGATCCCCGGCCTGCCGCGCCAGGAGTTCACCGCGACTCAGCCATGGAAATGCTCGTCGCGGCGCAGTTGCGACGGATGTTTCGATCTTCGTGCCAAGATGCGCCGCACGGGGGGCTCCGGTCCGGCCGGGAACCGCCCACCACAGGCCAGCCTTCGCTTCGAGAACCTCACCCGCGATCGTGACGCGGCGAACTGGATACGCCTGGACGCCCGAGGCTCGGAGGATCGCGATGGGACGATTGCCTCTTATGAATACGCAATCAGCTCCCGGTCGGATGGAAGGTCCCTGGAAGCTCCCGGTCAGACGATGTCTCCGGTCGCTCACGTTGAACTCTCTCCGGGCGACTACGAGGTCCGAGTCACGGTCACCGACGACCAGGGCCAGCGTGGCACCGAAGTGCGGAACCTTTCGATCTCGGG
>JAQWRY010000071.1 GCA_029243485.1 Candidatus Binatia bacterium
GTCATCGACCCGAAGCGCCAGCGAACCTTCCTGTACTACCTCATGGAGTACGTCGACGGGACGACGCTGGCGGAGTGGCGCGCCAGTCGGGAGGACGTCGAGATCCGTGAGGTGACCGATCTCATCGAGCAGATCGCGCAGGGCCTGCAGGCCTTCTTCCGCCGCGAAATGCTCCACCAGGATGTGAAGCCGCCCAACATCCTCGTCGGTCGCGAGGGGCGGGTGCGCATCGTCGACTTCGGCTCGTGCTGGGTCGCGGGGATCCGGGAAATCGCCGCACCGATCGAGCGCGACGTCGCACTCGGGACCGCACAGTACTCCGCGCCGGAAACGCGCTCGGGCGAAACGGCGGGCGTTCCGTCCGAGGTATTCTCACTGGCTACGGTCGCCTACGAGTTGCTCACGGGTGCCCTGCCGTTCGGGGATGCGATCGAGGCCGTGCAGACCCCCAAGGACTTCGAGCGGTTGTCGTACAAGCCGAGCTACGAGCACGATCCGCTGATCCCCGTCTGGCTCGATGGGGCGCTGCGGAAGGCGCTCGCGCCCCGTCCGGCAGATCGATACCGCGAGGTCTCGGAGCTGGTCTACGATCTCCGCCACCCGAACCCGAAGCTGCTCGGCCGATGGCGGCCTCGGCCGCACGGGTCGCAGGAAATCGGGTGGTGGAAGCGGGCTGTCGGCGTGTTGCTGGTCCTGCAGGCCCTTACGATCGGGCTCCTGATCTTTGGCTAGCGCAGGTCCCAGTCGATCGGGGAAAGCGGATCGGGGGAGTAGCCGCACAGCCGGCCCGTCCGCACGCACTTCTCGAGGTGGTCACCCAGCGCCGGATCGTTTTCGCGAATGCGCTTGATGGCGTCTCGCACCGTACGGGTGACGTTGATCCGTGCGCGCTCGGTGCCCGAAGCGTGCCTGCGCGAACGCCCCCCGAGGCCCGTCGCGGCCGCCACGACTTCGGCGATACGCTCTCGCTCACCACGCAACTCTGAAGCGCGCCCCGTGTCGTTGTTCGCCTCAGCCTCCTCGATTTCACCGCGGAGCGACTCGAGCTGAGCGCGGTACTCCGCGCGCGCCCGCTCGTCGAGCACGTCGTCCTCCGACTCGCCCTGACGCGTGACGGCCTCGTGCGCCGCGGCCTCCCCGATCGCGGCCGGCCCGGCATCCTGCACCAATTCGATCGCCGTGAGGTCGTCGCCCGGGCGTGCAAGCATTCGATGCAACTGATCGAGCCCTCGCGATCCGCGGATGCGAAATGGGCTGTCGGCGGGCCCGACGGCCCACCCATCGCCGTCTCGGCGGAACGCGATACGACGCGATGGCCTGTCCTCCGACGCGCCACCTCCCACCGGGGCTCCAGTCGCGCGAGCGGCGACCTCGCTCGCAAGCTCGACGATGCGCAGCGCACCGATCTCTCGGGCGATGCCTTCGCCCTCGGCGAGAACACGCGCCGCGCGGTCGCGATCTTGGGACGGTCCGGAGGACGCCAAGGCGTCTGCAAGCCGGACCTTGGCATCTGCAACGAAGGGTGCCGCCCCCATTCCCTCTTCGAACTCGACGGCAGCCTCGAGGTGGCCCGCGGCGTCGGCGGAGCGACCGAGTGCCGATGCGAGGATTCCGAGATACCGCTGAACCCCGCCGTAGTAGACCGCCGCGAGCCCGGCGAGCACGACACCACCCGCCTGCGGCGCGAGTAGATCGTACAGCACCTCGGCTCGCTTCGTATCGCCAAGTGCCGCAACCGTTTCCGCGGCGACGGCGATGGTCACCATCCAATTCCCGTCGCGGGGGACACCGGCGAACCCGTCTCCTCCGAGCGCGGCGATCTCGGCCGCCGCCTCCTCGGGCCGTTCGGTTTCGACGAGCAGCAACGCAAGGACGGCCCGCCAGGTCGGAACCCGCGGGAACTGCGCCGCTACGCCGCGCACGATCGGTTCGAGCTCCCCGAGCCTCCGCTGCTCCCGCCGGACTACGTAGAGCTGGATGCCGGCGAACTGAACGAGGTTCTTCTCCCCCGGCCAGCGATCCGCCGCCGCGAAGGTCTCGAGGACCCTCCCTTCGGCGCCCTGGAAGTCGCCGCGCATGCAGCGCCGCATCGCGTCGAACAGCGACAGGTAACCGGCGACCCGGGGATCGCCGATCCGGTGGGCCCTCTGTGTCAGTGCTTCGATCTCGGCGTCGGCGTCCACCGGTCGGCCTTGCTCGAGTGCCTGCATGATCCGACGCGTGCGGAACACTATGATCCGGAGGTGAAGCTCGGCCCGCTCCGCGACCTCGAGCCCCTCGCCGGCGAGCGCGACTCTTTCCTCGAGACGGCCCGGGCCCCAGAGAGCGAACAACCGAGCTTGAACCGCGGCGGCGTGAATCGCCGGATCTTGCGACCGCCGGCCGACGTCGAGCGCGGTTGCGCTGAGCTCGTCGATTCGGTGGCGCTCGTCACTGAAGTAGAGGGCGGCAACCAGCTCGCTGTCGACGAGCGCTTCGAGTGGATCACCGCTGCCCTCGAGCCCGGCGCGGGCATCTTCCAGGAGCCGCACCCGCTCCGGCTCGACGACGCCGGTTTCCGGTTCCGCGCCACTGAACGCGACGGCCGCGCGCGCCCGAAGGTGGGGATCGTCCCGCTCCTTCGCCAGCGCAGTCACGTCGCGAAGGATTCCGCGCCCCCGCTCGATCTCGCCCTGCCAGAGCAGGAGCTCGCCGAGTTCCAGGAGAAGATCACCGCGCAGATCTTGCGACTCTCTGGGAAGGTGTTCGAGCATCTCGACCGCCCGGCTGCACCACAGCACGGCGCGGTCGGCGAAGGTCTCTCGCCGCGCTCGGGCCGTTGCACGGCGCGCGAACTCGAGCGCGACCTCGGGGTCGCCCACCCCTCCCGCGGTCGTGCGGTGATGGGCGATCTCTTCCAGGTGCTCTGTCGATCCCGAGGGGAGTGACTCGAAGGCACACGCGATCGCCAGGTGGGCACGCGGACGTGCTTCGACCTCGATCTCGGCCGCGAGGGTCTCGCGCGTCAGGTCGTGGACGAAGCGATGGCGGTCGGCACCGGGTTCCAGGAGCCCCGCGTCCGCAGCGCGCGCCGCGATCTGCTCGACGCCGAGCTCGTCGACCTCCGCCGCACGAGAGAGTGTCCTCTTGTCGAATTCCGGCCCGATGAGTGCGGCGAGGCGCAAGACCCGCCGACCAGTCTCGTCAAACGAATCGAGCCGTCGCCGAATCGCGGCGCGGACGCCGAGAGGCAGGAGACGCGACGGCAAGCGGCCGGTCTCGGGGCCAATGTCGTCGCGCGCCGCCAGGGACCGCAGCAGTTCGTCCGCAAAGAAGGCGTTCCCTGAAGTGGCCGACAAAAGTGAGTTGCGAAGCTCCGCGGAGATCGGGAAGCCGAGCCTCGACTGCGCGAGCGCCCCGAGCGCCTCGCCGTCGAGTCCGCCCACGGCGATCGTCGTGAACTCGCGCAGAAGGCCTTCGAGCGCCGGCTGCGCCTCGATGCGCTCACGGAGCTCGACCTCGCGCGAGGTCGCGATCACACACAGGGGAAGCGCGCGACACGTACGAGCGACGAACTGCAGCGCTTTGATCGAGGCCTCGTCGCTTGCGTGAAGATCGTCGAAGACGACGAGCGCGGGGCGGGTCGACGTCAGGTTGGTCATGAGCTGCGCGAGCGCCTGGTAGAGGCGGAACTGAGTACCCTGCGGATCGAGGGCCACCGGCTCGGGGAGGTCCGGGAGGGCGCGGCGGACTTCGGGGGTGAGCACGACCAGGTCGCCGGCGGCCCCCGAGAAGAGTTCGGTGTGCTGGTCGGCCGGAACGGCGGCGATCACGTTGCGGACCAGCTCGATCCACGGCCACAGCGGCGGCGCCCCCTCGTCGTCCCAGGCCCGGCCCCAGACACACCGGAACCCGGCCGCGCGTTGCTCGGCCTCGGTGGCGAGACGGGTCTTGCCGGCACCCGGCTCACCGAGGGCCAGTAGGAACTGCGCCTGGCCGGAGGCGGCCGCCTCGAGCGAGGTGGCGATGTCGTGGAGTTCGGTTTCGCGACCGACGAAGACGGCAGCCCCGGCCAGACCACTCGTCACGCCGCTCTGCGCGCCCGGACCCCCTCTTTCCTCCGCAGACACTCCACCGCAGTACATCGCATGGGACGGGCATAGAGAACACCGTTCAAGGCCGAGCCGTCACGGCCCCAAAACGACGACCGGCCATGGCCTCCTCCCCGGATGCGGGAAGGCGACCATGGCCGGCTTGGGAGAGATGGTTCGGAGACCTAGTAGCGACCCTTCGCTCGGCCCCCCTTCAGCGCCATCTCGTGGAGCAGCGTCTGGCTGTCCAGATCCAGGAGCAGCGCGCCGTCGGAGACCTGGCCCACGATGCGACCGTCGACGAGCGACATCAGGTCCGTGCCCAGGTGATCACCGGGCTTGCCGTAGAACGGCTCACCGATGTTTCGCCCCTTGAAGTCCAGAGCGTAGATGGCGCCCGACGGGGACTTTTTCCTCGCCTTCCCCTTCAGGACGACGTTCGGCGCGCCCACCAGGATCCGCTCGGAGACGAAGTCGACGACGATCGCCGTACCGAAGTCACCCTTCTTCCGGGTCCGGCTCCAGAGCGTCGTGCCCTTTACGACGTCGCGCACCAACACCCGACCGCGCTGCTTTCCGAGGGCCAACCCGAACACCACCTCGGGCATGCCGTCGCCGGTGAGATCGGGGAGCATCGTGGCCGAGCGAATGCCGCCGACGCCGAGATCCTTCGGCGAAACGTTGAACTTCCTGTTGCCGAACTGCGCATTGAAGCGCCCACCCAGGCAGGAAGATCCGTCTTTACAGCCGCGCGTGAAGATCCGGAAGAAGTCCGGGTCGAATCCGGGGGGCGGAAGGTTGGAGAAGTCGAAATCGGGGTCGAAGTTCCCGCCCGGGCCGTTCGGGTCGAAGAGACAGATCGGCTGACCGGCGTTGCAGAGATCACACGCATCGCCGATGCCGTTGTCATTCTGGTCGCGCTGGTCCGGGTTGTCGTCGAACGGGCAGTTGTCGTCTTCGTCCGGAACACCATCGTTGTCGTCGTCGGGATCACAGTCGCTCGGGATGCCGTCGCCATCTTCGTCCGTGTTGCCACTCGAACGAGTGGGACGCTGGTCGTGGATCTCGCCGTCGCGTGGCGTGCACGAGGTGGGCACGGAATCCGGCGCGTGGTCCACCGGACGAAGTCCGAGCTCGTTCACACAGCCGTCACTGTCGATGTCACACTGGCAGTTGTTCGGGTTGTTGAAGGGATCCGGCGTCCAGGGACACAGATCACACCCGTCGCCGAAGCCGTCGAGATCGTTGTCGACCTGCTCCGGATTCACGTCGGCCGGGCAGTTGTCGTCCTCGTTCGGAACTCCGTCGAGGTCACGGTCGGGAAGGAAGCGGAACACGGCGTTCCGCTCGCCCGCCCGGCAGGCCGCCGGACGCGTCGGTGAGGGGGCGCACCAGAGCGTATCGGTGAAGCGGTAGCGACCTTCCGCATCGACCGCGTCGAGGGGACGCGTGAAGATCTCCTGAACCGTAGGAGCGGCGCTCAAGACTCCGTCGAAGAAGGCGGCCAGGTTCGGCGAGGCGGGAATCTCCTCGCTGAGCATTGCCCACAGCGCCTCCCGAGCAAGGCGATGCGCGCGACGCGCCGCGGAATCTGCACCCGGTGCGAGTGGTCGCAGCACCTCGTAGACCACCAGGAGCAAGCCCTCCGTCAGCTGAAGATCCGTCGCCTCACAGTGCGAGGAGTCTCCGGACGGAACCACGCAGATCCCGGCCGACGTCAGATCACACGACGCGAGCCCAGCCGGGCCACCGCACAGAGTCGTACACTGGCTGCAGAGGCTCCTGCTGGCGGGACACGCCTGGCAGGTCCCGTTCAGCACCGAAAGGTCGAGCTGCGCGCGCTTCAGACCACCGCCATCGTGGATCAGGTTGATGGTGTCGGTGCTCCAGGTGCCACCCGGGCCCGCGAGAGGAGCAAGCGAGTCACCTGCGAAGATCGAGCTCGTATCGAGCGTCAAGCCGCCCGACACCGGGATGTTCAGAAGAGGGATCTGCATGAGGCCGTCGAGAATCCGGCCCGGCATCCTACCGACCGATGCGAGCCGATCATGGATCATGCCGCGCGCGATCTCGCCGGCGGCAATGCAGGTGGCGAGCGGGACTCCCGCAGCGCCGAGCGGAGGGAAGAGGATTGCCACTTCGACGGGCAGCGCGGGAAGGAAGCAGAGGGCACCGGGAGCGATGGAGATGTCGGTCGAAACGAGACGGGAGCGAACGTGGACGTCGAGACCGGTTCCGCTCTCGGCCAGGTCGCGCGGCGCGCCAAGGCGGTAATCCTCGAAGATCAAGCCACGGTCGAATCGGCAGCCCGCGCCCGAACACGCAACGGGCTGGATGCGCAGTTCGAAGACCAACTGGTTCACGCC
Organism: Candidatus Binatia bacterium; assembly: GCA_029243485.1. Taxonomy (NCBI): domain Bacteria; phylum Candidatus Binatota; class Binatia (SeqCode); species Binatia bacterium. The sequence goes on from JAQWRY010000071.1 coordinate 6,437, forward strand.
GATGTCGAGAGCCGCACCGAGCAGGTCGTTCGGGTCGAGATCGCCGGCGATCGGAAGTTCGACGACCAGCACAGGCGCCTCACGATCCTGCTCGCTGTTCCCCGAGTCGAAGGCGTTGAAGGACGTGCACACGCCAACCGTGTCGGCGCAGACGCCCGGCTCGAGAAAGCTGCGATCGCGGCAATCGTCGTTGGTCGAGCAGAGGCGATTCCACCGACACTCGCCGGCGACGGCTTCGCCTGCGTCGTCCGTAGGACAATCATACCCGGCGGAGCAGTTCGCGCGGACGTCGTCGCCCTCCATCGAACAGCTCCCTGTGTCCGACGGGAACTCGTACGTGTGGAAGTTCGTCCGCGGGCCGTCCCAGAAGACGTCGATGTCGTTCGAATCCACGCGGAGGTGAAGATCGTCGAACGGCACGGACTCGAGAGCTCCGAGACCGAAGCCGCCACAGACTGCGTCTGGCAGCTGGCCCTGAAGAAGCGGGCTCTCGCAGAGCGCGGCGACCTCGGCCTCCAACGTCGAGAGGGGAATCGGTGCAAAGAGGGGGCTGGCCGGCCCGAGCACGCTGGCGAACGCCTCGGGGCCCGACGCCCGGTGATCCGGGTTGCGGGGGTCGTAGATCTCGACGTCGCCGTTCGCTTCCGGCCAGAGGGCGCTCTTCACGCTCAGCTGGCCTCCGAGATTCCGCAGAAGGTTCCGCAGCGGCCGAACCTGTCGGTTCCGGGACTCGAAGGTGCCGGCCCGGATCTCAGCGCGTGTGAGTTCGGGGTTCGAGCGGCCGCGAAGTACGTGGCGGTCGGCGACCATGTCGCCGCCCAGCGAGAAGTTTCTACAGCCGGTGCCGAGCATTGTGACGAACGCCAGTCCCAGCAGTGCCTTGGCCGCAAAACCCTGAGTCCAACTTCGTTCATTTGCCTGATTATTCAGCGTTTTCATCGTTTCTCTCCCACTTTGGAGCGGCCGGACCGGCCCGCTTCGTCGTCGTTTTGTGGAGAGGCGTTCGATCGCTTCGAACGATGTTCGAAGAACGGGCGAGATTGCCGTTCGAACATCGGGTGAGCCGCATGCGGCGCCGGCTTCGTGTCCCGGTCAGCGGGCGCGGCGGGCCTCCTCGACCCCTAGGACGGGGAGAAAGCGGGCGCCTAGCTGCCCTGGCGTGCGGCGCAGAGCGGGCTCAAGCGGGGACTTGCTCGAAGAAATCCCCAGGTCGGCCCACCGGTGATGCCAAAGCCCGGGTGCCTTAGCTTCCGCCTGACCGTTGCGCGGGGTCGGGGCTGGTCGGTGGGCTCGCTCGACGAACCAACCGTCCCTCCCGAAACATCGACACCGTTAGGGCCCGGGAGTCGCTGTTGGGTCGGAGCGAGTCCCGCAGGCGCTCGTGTCACTCGGTAGAAAGCCGACCCTCCCTCGCCCAGGATCGCACCGACCCGACAGCGACTCTCGCGCCCGGCCGAAATCAGGAAGAAGCCCCGAGAGAGATCGGGAGACGCCTCCAGCCCCCATAGGATCGGCAAAAATGTAACGATTAAAGAATTCGCCGAGATTAAAGAACGTCCCCCGGTTAGCGGGGGGCCAGGGCTTCGAACATGGCTATGGCGCCGGCTTCGTCGCCGGTGATGGGGCTGACCATCGGGGTCGTGACCCCGGCGGCGCGGAAGGCCTCCAGCTTGTCGCGACACTCCTCGGCCGACCCGATGACCGCAATGCTGTCGATCATCTCGTCGGTGACGGACGCCCCCACCTTCGCGCGATCCTTCGCTTTCCAACCCTCGAGGATCCCCTTCGCCTCTTCCTCGTAGCCGCACCATGCGACGAAGCGGTTGTAGACGGACGTCGCGAAGTATGGGCCGAAGAAGCCGCGCATGAAGCCGCGGGCGCTCTCGGGATCGTCGGTGACGCAGACCATGAACCTCGAGACGACCTCGAAGTTCGAGAGGTCTCGACCGGCCTTCTCGGCGCCGATCTTCACGTGCTCGAGCATCTTCGGGACGGCCCCGACGGGCATCATGTTGAGGGTGACGCCGTCGGCGATCTCTCCGGCGAGTTCGAGCATGGGCGGGCCGAGCGCGCCGACGTGGATGGGGATCGCTGGGTTCGGCGGGATCATCTGCAGGCGGTAGCCGTGCGTTTCGAGGGTGCGGCCGGAGAAGTCGCTCTTCTCGCCGGTGAGGATGCCCCGGACGGCCGTCACGGTTTCGCGGACCCGGGAGAGCGGCCGCTTGAACGGGATGCCGCTCCACTTCTGGACGATGTTCTCGCTCGACGCGCCGATGCCGAGGATGAATCGTCCGGGAGCCAGCTCCGCGCACGACGCGGCCGCGCAGGAGATGACCGGCGGCGTTCGCGTGTAGGCCGGGATCACGGCGGTGCCGATACGCACCTTCGAGGTCACGGCGGCAGCCGCGGCGGCGACCACGAACGGGTCTGGGCCGCCGGAATCGGCGATCCAGAGGCTCTCGTACCCGAGCTCCTCGGCGCGCTTCGCTACGCGCTGACTCGCCGGGACGCTGGGAGGGGTGGGAAGACTCGCCGCTAGAATTCCTGCCATCCCTCTCGCTTAGCGCAAAAGGGGGCGAGCGGGGAGCCGTTCAGAACGCGATGAAGTAGGCGGCGACCATCGAGACCGCGAGAACGCCCCCGATGATGTACATCATCTGCGAAATATCGTCCGTAGGCTCATGCTTCGAATCGTTCGACATGCCCGCTCTCCTAACAAGGGGACGTTGGTTAGTCCCGCCCAAAACGTTTAGTCACGGCCGACCGGCCTGCGCGGGCGGGCGGGGTTAAACAAAAAAGGCGAGACTAACCAACGTCCCTCCCTAGGCGTCCACGGCGACGTCGGGTTCTAGGATGAGTTCGCAGGTGACGGAGTTGGCGATGAAGCAGCCCTGGTGGGCGCGGTCGACCAGCTTTCGGGCTTTTTCGGGGTCGGCGTCGGCGGCGAGGCGGATGCGGGGGCGGAGGGTGACCGAGGTGATCCGCATCCGACGGTCGGCGATGGCCAGGGTAGCGGTCGCGCGGTCCTCGTAGGCGAGGACGTCGAGCCCCGCGTGCTGGGCCAACGCGAGGTAGGTGAGCATCTGACAGGACAGCAGCGAGGAGAGGAAAAGTTCCTCGGGGTTCACGCAACTCGGGTCACCCTTGTACTGCGGCGCCGCCGAGACCTCGAGGTCCGGCCGCCCGTCGAATCGAACGCTGTGGTTGCCCTGGCGCTCATCCTCGGCGCCCTTCTCCCAGATCAGCTCTGCTTCGAACTCATGTGAATTCGCCATCTTTGCCCTCCGACGATTCGGTTGTGGCAGACGGCCGGACTGGCGGCTAGACGGGAGATGGCAAATAAACGTTTGTTTGGAGTTTACTTGGAGACATCTCCAAGTGTATAGTCGACTCCAAGTTTGGAGATTCCTCCAGTGGCGACCCTACCTACACCAGCAGCATCTCTTGGCGGGCGGCGAGAACGCCGGCGGCGAGAGCTCCGCGAGAGGGTCGTCGAGTCCGCGCTGAGATTGGTCGCGGAGCAGGGGTTCGAGGCTACGACGGTCGAGCAGATCGCCGCCGCGGCGGACATCGCGCCGGCCACCTTCTTTAACCACTTCCAGAGCAAGAGCGGCCTCCTCAGTGAGATTACCGGCGACGTCGCCGAGGCCCTGGAGACCCTCATCGGCCAGCATCTCGGTGCCGAAGGCACCGTCCGCCAGCAGGTCGAGGGTCTCGCCCTCCATGCGGCGGAAATGATCTCGGAGCACCAGAAGGTCTCCCGCGAGGTCATGCTCGAGATGCTCCGATCCGGCTCGCGTCCCGAAGACGCGGCACCGTACATGGCGAGTCTCCACCGCCCCCTGAGTACCATGCTGGCCGCCGGCCAGGACCGCGGTGAGGTCCGAGCGGACCAGGATGCAGAGTTTCTCGCCGAGATGGTTCTCGGCGCCTTTCACGCCACGGTTTCGCAGTGGCTTTCCGACGAAAAATACCCCATCGCCGAGCGGCTTCCCCGCGCGGCGTCGTTCATTTGGGATGCCATCCGAGCGGGCTCCGCCGGAGAGGCAAGCAACGAGAAGTGAGGATCGAAATAATGACTCCAGCCGATGTGAACTACGGAAAATCTGATTTCTGGACGTGGGACGAAGCGATGTACGACCGCCTGCGCTGGTTGCGCGAGAACGATCCGGTCCACTGGTCCGAGGAGACCGGGGCGTACATCCTGAGTCGTTTCGAAGAGGTCACGTTCGCCTCCAAGAACAACGAGCTCTTCTGCTCCGGCGAAGGTGTTCTGCCTGAGAATCCGGCCAAACTCGGCCTGATCGACGAGGACGAGCCTCGCCACCAGAAGCTCCGCCGTCTCGTGAACCAGGGCTTCACGCCGCGCATGGTGAAGAAGCTCGAGGAGAGCGTTCAGGAGATCATCGAGGGCTCGCTGAATGACGTCGGTGCGAAGGGCACCTGCGACTTCGTCGACGACATCGCCGTCCCCCTGCCGCTGCTCGTCATTGCCAAGATGATCGGGATCCGTCACGAGGACTTTGGGCGTTTCCACCATTGGTCGGACGCGATGATCCTGGCCCAAGGCAACATGCACGAGCCCGGCGTCGCCGAGGCGGCCGCCCAGGCGTTCGTCGAGTACGGCCAGTACGTGTCCGAGCTCATCGAGGATCGGCGCACGACCCCGCAGGACGATCTCCTCAGCATCCTCGTCAGCGCGAAGGACGAGGGCATGATCGGTGAGCACGAGAACAACGGTACGCGTCCGGGCTTCAGCGAGGAGCAGAAGGAGATGGGCAACGACGAGCTCATCATGTTCTGCGTTCTCCTCATGGTGGCCGGAAACGAGACCACGCGGAACGGCCTCTCGGGCGGTATGAAGCTTCTGATCGAGAACCCGGAAGCCCGCCAGCGCCTCCTCGACGACCCGTCGTTGATCCCCGGCGCCATGGAGGAACTCCTCCGCCTCACGTCCCCGGTCGTCTCCTTCATCCGGACGGCGACGCAGGACACGGAAATCGCCGGCAAGACCATCAAGAAGGGCGAGAAGGTCCTGATGCTCTATCCCTCGGCGAACCGTGATGCGGCCCAATTCGACCGCCCCGATGAGCTCGACATCGAGCGGAACCCGCAGCACCTCGCCTTCGGGATCGGCAACCACTTCTGCCTCGGTGCGAACCTGGCCCGGATGGAGCTCCGCGTCGCCTTCGCCGAACTCCTCAAGCGGACCCCGGACATGAACTATGCGAACGCCGGCCCGGTCATGGCGCCTTCGGCCCTGGTCCGGAGCTTCCAGCACATGGAAGTGATCTTTACGCCCGAGGCCGCCAAAGCCGCCGGGGCGGGCGCCGAGGCCTGACCCTGCAGCGTCTGGGGGCCCAGGGCCCCCATGGACTACCCCACTTGCCATAGCTCCGCGCTCGGCCAATCCTGGTCCCCAGACGCCCCGTGAGGGGTGTCTGGGGGGATTGATTGGAAACGATAGTCGAGGCAGAGACGGCGCAGGGTGCCACGAATACGTTATGGAGGGCCGGGGCTCGGTCCCCCGCAAGACGTGTTCTGCCCTCTAGGGCAGAGGCCCGACCGATGGTCTACGGGATCTGCGTGGTCTGCCACCAGAAGACCCCAATGGCTCTTCTCGCCGCCATCCCAGAGACGAGTCTGTGTCTGCCCTGCGCTCGCAAGGAACAGCGCTGGGCCGCGGCGTGAGCCGTCCCGTCCGCTTGGCGGCTCTCCGAAGCTAAGGAAGTGTCGCGAAGCTAAGGTCCGAAGCTAAGGCGGCGGACCCGTCGAGCGCCGGATCTCCAGGCGGGGATCGAACCGGACCGTGCGAAGCGCGGGAGCCGTTGTCTCGCCTCGGGTGGTCATGAGGAGGAGGTCCACCGCGGCAGCTCCCATCTCGTCCAGAGGTGAGACGACGGTGGTGAGCCCGGAGCGTCGGTCCCCCCGGTCGTCCCCGCCCACGAGGCTGATCCGGCCGGGTACGTCGATGCCCCCGTCCCGGAGGCCCGAGAGGAGGCCTGGTGCGAGCTCTCCTTCGAAGGCGATTGCGGCTGTCGCTCCGCTTCTGAGTAAGGCGTTCGTGAGCCCGTGACCATCGGCGAAGCTGGCCCCGCCGGCCTCCAGAGCGACGACCGAAGGGCCGCCCCCCGGCCGGCTCAGAGCCGTGTCCCGCTCCCGCTCAACCTCGGAGTCGTTCGATGGGGCGACCCAGGCGACGCGGTCATGTCCCAGTTCTCGCAGGTGCTCTATGGCGCGAAGGACCCGCACCCGCTCGTTGGCCAATACGGTCGGCAGGGGTCGGACGCGTCTGCGGGCGAGTACCACGGCCGCCGTTTCCGCGAGGACCGCGCACTCGCGGTCCAAGAGCGCGGGGGCGCACAGGAGGAGTCCGTCGGTCCGCTGCGCCATCTCCGCGACGAGCGGCCGCACTTCGGCGGGAGAGTGGACCCAGTCCGCCACGGCCAGTGAGAACCCCTCCGTCTGGGCGCGGCGCATGGCCGCTTGTACGAAGTGCGCCTCGCCGGGGTGGGTGAGATCGGGGACGACGATTCCGAGGAGGCCGGTCGACCCGCGGGCGAGGCTCCGGGCGGCCGGGTTCGGACGGTAGCGCGCGTCTCGAGCGGCGTTCAGTACCCGCTCTCGCGTAGTCGAGCGCACGCCGCCGGCCCCCGAGAACACCCGGGAGACCGTCGCGGTCGAAACACCGGCTGCCTTGGCGACCTGGCGAATCGTGGCCCCCGGAGACCGTCGCCTGCGGTGCCCGGTGCGTTTCGGACCGGCGGCTGAGTCGGCTCCCATTGCAGCATCCATTCTGGCGCGAGTTCCACTAGATGTAAACGTTTACATCTAGAGATATACCGTACGCTCTCCATCGAGCTGCCAATAGAGCCGGCCGATCTTCCGACACAGAAAGCGCTTGAAGGGCGGCACCCGGATCGCCACCGCCCATCCCATCGGAGGAGTGAACTGATGAAATCGAACCTGATTTTGTGCGCCAAGACCGGCCTCACGGCCCTCGGCATCGTGTCGGTGGCCAGCCGCTCGTCTCGGCGGAATCTGGCTCGCCTTGCGCATCATCAGGGCCGTGATCACCGTGCCGATTGCGGAGGAGCTGGCCTTCCGAACCTATCTCGCTCGCCGGGTTCAGGATCGGCAGTTCTGGAACGGGCCTCTCGCACGCTTCTTGTGGCTTACGTGCTCGTCACCGGCGAGTGGTCTGCGATGACGTGACTTGCCGCCCCTCGACGTCCCTCGCGGCGTCATGCCGCCTCGAAAGATTGCCGACATTCCTTCGTCGCCGGTCCTCGTGAGAAATGCCTACCTGCGGCCATCCGTTGATGTCATGTCGCTTACGATGCACTAGAAGGAGTGTCGGGGCAGACAGGGGAGCGCGTGGTGGTCGTCGTTCCGGTGTTCGAGCGGCCGACGGCCGTCCTCGAAGCTCTGGATTCGGTCGCGGCGCAGAGCCGGCCGCCCGACGAGCTCGTGATCGTCGACGACGGCTCGACAGACGACACTGCCGAGCGCGTGGCGAGATGGCTCGAGACGACCACGGGGTCGTTTCCGACGCAGCTCGTCCGGCAGCCCAATCGGGGTGTCTCCGCGGCGCGGAACCGTGGGGTCGAAGCCGCCGGCTCTTCGGACTGGGTGGCCTGTCTCGACTCCGACGATCTCTGGCCCCGCGAGTACCTGAAGGCCCATCTCGACGTGCTCCGGACACGCCCGTCCGCGGTCGCGTCCTCGTCGGACAAGGAGAGCACGGACGTGCCGACCGGCCGGCGGCGCCGCGTTTCTCGAAGCTGGGTAGAGCGCGATGCGACGCGTGGCATCGCGCGGCGCGGCCCCCCCGGCGTCTCGAACACGCTACTGCACGCCGGCCATCTGGCTGCAGTGGGTGGATTTCCCGAGCACCTACGAACGGCTGAGGATCTCGACCTCATGCTGCGGCTCAGCCGCCGCGGGCCTTGGCTCTACGTTCCCGAGACGAGCGCGACCTACCGCCACCGTCTCGGGGAGGCCCGGAACGAGGCGCCGTCGCTCGGCCACGCGCACGGAGACCGGCGACGCACACGCGCTGAGGTGCTCGACGCGTTCCGCGAGGCCGTATCTTTGGAGGAGCCGACGCTCGCCCGGGAGGTTGGAGATCTCGCTGCACGGCAGTGGGCCCGGGCGGGTCGCCAGTTCGAGGCGGCCGGGCGATCCGAGGACGCGATCGATTGTTTCGATCGCGCACTCGCCGAGCGGCCGGTGGACCTCCGGTCACGTTGGTCCCGATCCCGACTCCGGTCTCGCCTCGGGCGCGGGCCTTCTTAGCTTGGGCTCGCGCCTTCGCGTTCGGCTCGGGTGGGGTCGTTCTTGGCCGGAGGCCGGGGTCTTTCGTTGGGCTCCGGCCCGGGTCGTTCTCATCCCGAGGACGGCCTCTCAGCGGAGGCCGTAGTCCTTCATCTTCTTCTGGAGCGCGACCCGAGAGAGGCTCATCGCCTTCGCTGCGCGGGTGATGTTCCCGCCCTGGGTCTCGAGCGTGCGGCGGATGAAGTCGGCTTCGAACGCGGAGCGCGCTTCGCGCAAGGACCCGAGGGAGCCCGCCGGGTGCGCAGCAGCCGAGGCCCCGGCGGCGGCCGGGATGGTGGGACTCGACGGCCGCGCGGCCAGCGGCGGGGCCGAGGTGCCGGCCGCGCCGGTCAGCTTCCCGGACATCTGCGCCGGCACGAGCGGATCGCCGCTTCGCGCGAGGGCGCAGGCCCGCTCGATCTCGTTCTGAAGCTCACGGACGTTGCCGGGCCAGTCGTGCCCTTCCAGGAGGGCGAGGGCCTCGGGCGAGATCCCCTCGATCCGCTTGTCGTATCGCTTGGCAACGCTCTCGATCATGCGCGCGGCGATCGGCCCAATGTCTTCGCGGCGTTCCCGGAGTGAGGGCAGCCGGATCGGGAAGGTCGAAAGACGGTAGAACAGATCCTCGCGGAAGTTCTGCTCGCCGACCTCTCGGTGAAGGTCGCGGTTCGTGGCGGAAATCACGCGCACGTCGATCTTGCGGGGCCGGTTGTCGCCGACCGGTGTGATTTCGCCCTCTTGCAGAACGCGCAGTAGCTTTGCCTGCATCGGCGGGGGCATCTCGCCGACTTCGTCGAGGAAGATCGTGCCGCCGCGGGCGGATTCGAGCAGGCCGACGCGGTCGTGGCTGGCGCCGGTGAAGGCGCCGCGTCGGTGCCCGAAGAGCTCGCTCTCGAGCAGGGTTTCGGGGAGCGCCGCGCAGTTCACGGCGACGAACGACTGCGCGGCACGCGGGCTCGCCTTGTGGATCCCCTGCGCGACCAGCTCCTTGCCGGTGCCGGTCTCGCCTTCGATCAACACCGTGATGGGCGTCGACGCGGCGCTCTCCATGAGTCGGAAGACGTCGGCCATCGCCGGGCTGGTGCCGACGATCTCGGAGAATCGATCCTGGCGGGCGAGGTCGCGGCGCAGACTGCCGACCTGCGTCTTGAGACGTTCCTCCGACTCGCGGAGGGTCGCGTACATGCGGGCGTTGTCGATCGCGACCGCGACGCTGCCGGCGAGGGTCACGAGGAACGCTTCGTCGTCGGCTGGGAAGGGAGTTCCGCCCTTGTGGTTGACGAGTTGGATGACGCCCGTCGGACCTTCGCGCGTGATCAAGGGCGCGCAGATGAGGGACTTGGTGGTGGTGCCGGTCTCCTTGTCGGCGCCACGGTACATGCGCTCGTTGGTTTCGCCGTCGTCGACCCGGATCGGCTCGCCGGTTTGTAGGACGCTGCCGGCGATGCCCTGGTCGGCCGGGAACCGAAGCGTGGCGAGTTGGGCTGCGACTTCGGGATTCCGCGAGACCACGAACGGGAAGTAGAGCTCGTCCTTCTCCCGGTCGTGCAGGAGGACCGAGGCGCCTTCGGCGTCGAAGACGTCCTGGCACTTCTCGACGACTAGAGTAACGAGGTCGTCGAGTTCGAGCCGCGTCGCGAAGGCGCACGCCAGATCGTACAGCAGTCGCAGCCGTTGGGGATCGGTCGGTGCGGCGTGTGTTGCGGGACTCATGCCTCGGCTCCAGGTAAGATTGGTACGCGACTCAGGCCGCCGGGTCGAGGGGAAGGGCGTACACGGAGACCTGCTCCTTGCGGCCGCGGATCGGGACTTCTCCGCGGGGTTCGAAACCGGTCGTAGCGTCACCGGCGTCGTCGAAGGTCGGGCCGTCGATTGCGACGGCAGCCTCGAGATCCCGGGTTTGGTCCTGGAGCCGAGAGGCCACATTCACCGTGTCGCCGATCGCCGTGTAGATGAGCCGTTCCTTGGTTTCGACGTTGCCGATGAACACCCGGCCGGTGGCGATCCCGACGCCGACCTGAATCGCCCGGTTTCCGCCTCCGAGCTCCAGGCGGTCGATCTCGGATACGATCGAGCAGCCGGCCTGGACGGCGGAGCGTGCGTGCGCAGGGTTGGGATTCGGGGCGCCGAACACGGCCATGACCCCGTCGCCGAGGAACTCGACGACCGTGCCGTCGTGCTGGCGGATGACGCTGGAAATCGCCTCGGTGAGTTCGTTCACGACCGAGAAGATCGCTTCGGCTTCCTTCCCTTCGGAGTACGTCGAGTACCCGCGAACGTCGGCGAACAAGACGGAGAGTTCCCGTTCTCCCCCCTCGATGTCCTCGCCGGCGGCCAGATGATCGGCGACCGACGAGGGGACGTAGCGTCGGAACGAGTCGCGCATCGCGCGTTCCTGCTGGAGGATCTCGGCTTCGTCGAAGCGTTGTAGGACGTCGCTCGTCTTCTCGGCGACGGCTCGCAGAAGGGCCTTGTCGGTCGTGGAGTAGACGTCGCCGGAGCGCTTGGCGCCCAGCGCGAGGACGGCCGCGACGCGACCGGAGCGTCGGATTGCAAACACGAGTGTCGCGCCGAGTTCTGCGAGCGCCGCGAGATCCTCGGACTCGGCGTGGAACTTCTCCGTCAGATCGATCCCACCCTTGGCCGTCTCGAGGCTCTCGAGTGAGAACTGGGCGGGGGCGTCGCCGCCGGAGAACCGGCCTCGTTGGTAGACCGGCGCGGCGGTCTGTTCGAGGGCGCCGAAGACGACGCAGCCCTCAGGTAGCAGGAGTGTGTACAGTCGTCGCCCGAGCAGCGGGGGGAGGGCCTCGGGGGTTTCGCAGCCGTCGAGGGCTTGCAGGAGATCGTCCACCCCTTGCTCGAGTGCGTGCCGTTCCGAGAAGAAGACCCGCTCGATGTGGGGTTTCAGAACCCTCTGCCCCGGAACGACTCCGGCAGCGAAGATGGCGGACAGCGAGATCTGGCTCTGCGTGGCACTCGTTCCCAGCACGGCGCTCGCGATTTCGGCGAGCCACGGGACGACGGTGAGCAGTCCAGCGATGAGCACGATCGACAGGATCGAGTACGCGGTCGTCGAGAGAATGAGCCGGTCGACGTCGAAGGCGTTGAAGCGCACGATCGCGACGAAGAAGCAGATCGGTATGAGGACAGTCGCGAGGTTCGCGACGTCGTGAAGCCACCAGAGCTCCGGTCGGACGGCGATCAGAGCGGCCGCGGCCAGCAGTGGCGCCATGCCGAGATAGAGCCCGAGTACGACCCAGCGGAGCTGTCGGCGCCCGCGAGGGCGGGCGCGGCGGTAGCCCTGGGTCAGCACGAACAGGACGGTCGCGAGCCAGACGAACGTGATGGCGAACGTCACCTGGAGCGAGAGGACCGGGGGGAATGGAATCCCGACGACCCAGCCGGTGGAAACGGGGCCGAAGATCGAGAAGACCCAGATCCAGGCGGGTACCTTTTCGGGACCGGCTTCGTTGTCGTGAAGGATCACAAATATCGGTCGCAGCATGAGCGGGTAAAGGACCACAGAGGACAGGGCGAACACTGCGAGCCACCCGTACGTCACCTCGGGGCCGCCGCCGAAGAAGAAGGTCCAGTGCAGGCCGTAGACCATCGCGGCGACGAAGAACGCCCGACCCAGGCGCGTCCCGCGGCGCCGCAACAAAACGAGCGAGCCGGCGATGACGAATCCGACGGTGACCGGGACGGCCCGCCACGGAAACGGAATCGGTGTGAGGGCGAGGGTGATCTCGCCGGGGGTGCCGTCGCGCTCGTACCGGAGCGGCACGGTGAGGTTCGCGTCTGCGACGGCGAGGGTTTGGGCGAAGACCCCGACCGGTCCTTCGTGTTCGAGCGGAACGTCGCCTACCCGCAGAAGCCGGTCTCCGACCTGAAGGCCGGATTGGGCTGCGAGGGTTCCGGGCCAGAGAGCGCGCACCACCGGCGCGTCTCCGGACTCGGTGGTTTCGACCCAGAAACCCGGCCAGGCGAGACGACCGTCCGCCACGCGGTCGACGTGTAGCGCGAAGGCTCCGATCCACAACGGGAGGAGCACGGCCGCCAGGAGGCCGTCGATCAGGTAGCTCGACTTCACCTCGCGCCGCTCATGCGGACGTCGCCTTTAGTCCTCGGGTGTCACGGCGACGAAGAGCTTCGCCTCGATCACCGTCGCGAGCGGGTTGTCCTCGTTGTTGGAAAAGGCCTTGATGCCGGCGGTCCTGAGCACGACGAAATCGCCCGTAGTCTTGAAGTAGTGCCGCATCGCGGCTTCCATCCGGCTGTCCGCGCGCTGGAACAGGAAGTCGTCGATGATACCGCCGTCGCGCACAGCGGCGGCGGCGAGTGCCTCGTCGAGACGGCGGTCGGAGTTCGGCAGGTCGGCGATCTCGACGCCCTGCTTCATGTTGGCGATCAGCTCCTCGGCGGTGGCGCCCTTCACGTTCATGTAGTTCTGCGCGACGATCCGCCGCTTACCCTGCGCGACGAACTGGAGCTGGATGCTCACAGTGTGGATGTCGTCTTCCTCTTCGTCCTCGTTCCACTCACCGGTCTGGTCGTCGATCACGATGGTCGCTTTGACGGTGATCGGGCGCCGGCGGGCACCGCTGCGCGTGATCTGACACCTGCCACCGGGGCAGTCGGCGCCACCGCCGCAGCTGAGCCCCGAGGAACTGCCGCCTTGGCAGAGTGCATCGAGATTCTCGATCCGACCGCCGGATCCGGGCGCGCCGGCGAGGGCCGAGTCGGCCAGGCCGACGAAGAGAGAGAGAGCAATGATGAGCGTGAGTCGAATCGTATTCACTTTGAAGCCTCCTTTGTCCCATTTCTAATGGCTGGTTGCGACAGTGGGGGCAAGGCGGATCTCCGGCACATGACATGATCAGGGGACGGCTGGTTGGTGGCGATGTCGGGGGTGCTTTGGAAGATGCCACGGGCGCATCTCCGGTTGGGACGGGAGCTTTTCGTGATCCCGGCCGAGAGCGAGTCCCGCGCCCCGGCCGTGCAGAGCGGCCCGCGTTGTCGCCTTCCGGCCGGGCGAGTTGCAGGGGGCTCGATCAGACTGGGATCAGGGGTGTTCCCAGCAGCCAGCCGACCCCGTCGATCGTGAGGATCGCGCCGAGAAGGATCAAAAGCGCGATGATCAGGCCCCGTCCCCAGACGTCGAAGAATCGGGCGATTCGGGCGAAGATCGCCTCGCTCTGGGTCGGGAAGACGAACCGGATGAGGGGAATCATACAGAGGGGGAAGAGGAAGACGGCGTTGTAATACAGGAGGGCCCCGATTCCTCCGGCGATCGACAGGTCGGCCTGTAGAATCTGGTCCGCCGCCGCGAAGAAGGGTACGGCGCCCGGGAGGCCGACGAGGGTCAGGCCGGCCCCGAGAGTGAAGCCCTGGAGGGGGCTCATGACGAGGGTGGCGCCGCGCTCCCCACGGCTCTGGCGTGCGTTGGCCATCCGGTATCCGAAGACGAGCAGGATCAGGCCGATCGCGATCTGGAGCCAGATCTCCGATGTTTCGGGCGCGCGCCACAGGCTTTCGACCCACCCGTTCAGCTGGTCGGAGACGGCGCCGAGGCCGAGGAGGACCAGGATTCCGAAACCGAAGTAGACCACGAAGATCCCCAAGAGGAGGGACGCTGCCCCGAGGTAGGGGCGCTTGCCGGCGAGCAGCGCGACGAGTGGGGCGATGCACAGGGGGACGATCGAGGTGCTGTCGAGCAAGGCGATCGACGTCAGCACGGTGAAGAGAGCCGTCACGCTCCTCGGGCTATGCGAGGGGCGCGGCTCGCGCAAACTCTGCCGCCCGCCCCTTGTTGCGGGCGGCTCCAGTAAGCATATTCCATCCCCGCGTCAGGGATCCGAGTTCTGGTGGCAACAGTTAATCGAGAGGAGTTCCGGCTACGCCACGGGCGGTTGATCGGCGGCAAGTATGTCGTCGAGGAGCCGCTCGGGATGGGCTGGGAGGGCGAGGTTTATCGCGTGACCGAGCGCACCACCGGTGCGACGCGTGCGGTGAAGCTGTTCCATCCGCAGAGGAACCTGCGAGACCGGCGCCTGACGCGTTACGCGCAGAAGCTCGAGAAGCTTCGTCACTGCTCGATCGTCATGCAGTACCACCACTCCGAGCCCGTCCGGGTGGGTGGTGAAAAGCTGAACTGCCTCGTCAGCGAGTTCGTCGAGGGGCAGATGCTTCCCGACTACGTGAAGAGCCATCCCGGCAAGCGTCTCGAACCCTTCCGCGCGCTCCACCTGGTCCACACGCTGTCCGTCGGACTCGCGCAGATCCACGATCACGGCGAGTACCACGGCGACCTCCACGCCGAGAACATTCTCGTTCGCCAGCGCGGCGTCTTCTTCGACGTAAAAGTCCTCGACCTCTACGACTGGCGGGGCCAATCTTCCGAGGCCCGCCGCGACGACGTCGTCGACCTCGTAAAGATCCTCTACGAGGTCACCGGAGGTCGCCCCCGCTACCTCTCCCAACCCAAGGTCATCAAAGACATCGTCCGCGGCCTCCGCCGCGACCTCATCCTCCACCGCTTCCCCACCATGCACCGCCTCCGCCGCTGGCTAGAAACCTTCCCTTGGGGGGACGTTGGTTAGTCTCGCCTTTTTTGTTTAGTCGCGGCTCTGGTTCGGCTCGGGGCTGCGCGAGGGATTGCAGTGCACGCGGGTACGGATGACCTGCCGGAGGGCTTGAGTAGGGCTTAGCGTCTGGTGGCCATGCCACGAGTCGGACGAGGGGACCAGCCGGGAGGCATCTACCACCTGTACCCGCGAGGAGTGAATCGACAGCGGATTTTCGTCGACGATCGCGATCGGTTCTATTTCCTCAAATGCCTGGTCCGAGCATGCCGCCTCGGCGACCTGCGTGTCGTCGCGTACGTTTTGATGAGCAACCACGTGCACATCGTGGCGCTGCGCGGCTCTCTCAAACTCGGGATTGCTCTGAAGAGCCTACTCGGCCGATATGCGCAACATTTCAACCGTCGCCATCAGCGCTGCGGGCATCTCTTCCAGCAACGGTATGGTTCGAAGCTTTGCGATACGGACGACTATCTCGTTCATTTGATTCGCTACGTGCACGCGAATCCGGTTCGAGCGGAGATGGTCGCGGCCGCGGGCGAGTATCGGCATTCTTCGCACCGTTGGTACGCTGACTCTCGCTGGCCTCGCTGGGCAGCTCCAGAGGTGGTGCAAGGGTCGTTCGGGAGTTCGACGGCGCTTCGGCGGTTCTTTGCAAAGAGCGATGTCCTTCAGGATCGTCGGCAGATCGAGGCATACGAGTCGCGCGTACTCGGCGCGCGGCTGGTTCCTGTGGAGCCCGGGGGTGCCTTGCCTGGGGAACCCTCCCTTGAGGCCTTGGCCCCCGAACCTCGCCAGCTAGTCGCGTTGCAGGCCGAAATCGAACGATACCGGGGGCTCTCGCCCGGCCAGCTTTACGGAAATCGCCCGACCGAGACGGCCGCCGCTGCACGTCGCGAGTTCGCGGTTGCCGCGGTGAAGCTCGGCGGGGTGCGCGCGGCGAGTGTGGCTCGGTTTCTCGGGATCAGCCCTGGGAGAGTGAGTCAGGTGCTCTCGGCGTGGCGCGACGACTAAACAAAAATCGGGAGACTAACCAACGTCCCTATCTCGAGTGTATGCGGTTTGGCCGTTGATGATGGTTTCTTCGACCTGGATTTGGTCGATGGTTTCGGGGGTGTCCAAGGGGGAGGAGGAGAGGATGACGAGGTCGGCGAGTTTGCCGGGTTCGAGGGAGCCTTTGGAGGCTTCTTCGAAGTGTTGGCGGGCGGCGTTGATGGTGACGCCGGCGAGGGCTTCCATCGGAGTGATGCGCTGCGCTTCGCCGATGACGTCGCCGCCGGTGGAGATGCGGTTCACCGCGGACCAAACGATGCGCAGCGGTTCCATTGGAACCACCGGGCTGTCGGCGTGCAGGGTCGGTTGGATGCCGCGGTCGATCGCGGTGCGCGCGGGGCTCATTCGGGCCGCGCGTTCCGGGCCCATGAAGATGTCGCGGTGGCGGTCGCCCCAGTAGTACGTGTGGAGGATGAAGAAGCTCGGTATCACGCCGAGCTCTGCCATGCGGTCGAGCTGATCCTCGCGGGCCATCTGGGAGTGGATGATGACCGGCCGCGTATCGTCGAACGGCTTTGCTTCGTTCGCGGCGTCGAAGGCATCGAGGATGTCGTCAATCGAGGCGTCCCCGTTGCCGTGCACCGCGAGCGGCAGCCCGGCCTTGTGGTAGCGAACGACGCGCTCACGCAGTTCGTCGGATGGAATTCGCGGATAGCCTCGGAAGTTCGGGTCGTCGCCGGGCGGCACGTGATACGGCTCGCTCAAATACCCGGTGTACCCCTGGATCGACCCGTCGGCGACGATCTTGATCCTGCCGATGCGAACCCACTCTTCGTCATACGTTTCGTGGGTCGCTCCGTCGTCGAGCATTTCGTCGGCGGTCTCCATTCCCGGCCACAGGACGAGCCGGAGCGGAATCAGTCCGACGCGCGAGGCCAGCGTAAGGCCGTCCATCAGCTCCCCGGTCGCATATCCGCTCTGCGCCGTCGTGGTGCCCGACGCGACGTATCGCTGCGCCGCTTCCTTGATCATCCGCAGGCCAGCCATCGTTCCCTGCGACGTGAGGCGCTCCATCACCGGTTCAGCGGCGGTCTCTTCCAGGACGCCGGTGGGCGACCCCGATGCATCCCGGCGGATTACGCCGCCTTTGGGGTCGGCACTGTCGCCGTCATACCCGACCAGCGCGAGTGCCGCGGAGTTCACCGTCGCGAGGTGCGCGGAGATGTGAATCAGGCCAATTGGATGCTCGGTGGAGATTCGATCGAGGTCCTCCCGCGTCGGGTGACGCTTCTGCGCGAGGAGCGTGTCGTCGTAACTCATTCCGACCACCCACTCGCCCTTGGGCGTATCGGCGGCCTGGAGCTTCATACGCTCGACGATGTCATCGATCGTCTTCATCTCTCCGATCGGCGGCGAGTTCAGATCGGCGATCTCGACGTAGGCGCCTTCACCGGGGAAATGCCCGTGTGCGTCGATGAACCCCGGCAGCAGCGCCTTGCCTTGAAGATCGATCACCTCGGCGTCGCCCGCGGCCCATGCAGCGACCTCTTCTTCGGTTCCGACGGCGGCTATTCGATTGCCCTGCACGCCGAGGGCCTCGACCACGCGTCGGTCCGGATCCATCGTGATCACTGGTCCGCCGCGATACATCACTCTTCGTTCGCCGCTGCGGAACAAGACGCCCCCGAGCACGATGATCGCAAGAACCGCCAGGAGAATCCGTAGGCTTCGCATCTCCCTTACCTGCGCGATCCAGGGTTGGAAGACAAGGCTCTACGAACGTCGTCTGCTTTTGGCCGCAGGAGTTGGGCATGGGGCTGATGGCGAACACGGAGGTGCCGCGGATTCACGCGATCGTGAACCCGTTTGGAGGCAAGAAGATCGGCCTCCGACTCCTCGAGGAGGCTCGCGCGGTCTTCGACGAAGCCGGCATCCAGTTTCTGACCTACGAAACCGAGTACGCCGGGCACGCCCGCGACTATGCCCGTTCGCTCCTTGTGGAGGGGGCAGATGTTCTCTTGCCGATCGGTGGTGACGGCACGCTCTTCGAGGTGGTGAACGGCCTGCTCGCGCGATTCTTGGCGGCGACATCCGCCAGGTCGATCTCGGCCACGTCCAATCCGAAGGCCGCGACGTACACGCGCTTTGCGCGCTTTTCTGGGGTTACGTCGCCGAACTTGCCGCTTGTGCCGAGCGTCATCGGTGGATGGGCGTGCAGCGCTGCACGGCCGCGGGTCTCCACGAGCCCTGGAAGACCGGCGCCCGTCCGGGCCGCCTCAGGATCGACGACGACGAAGTCAGCGACGATCAGTTCAGCCTCTTCCTCTGCGTGAATACCGAGTACATGGGTCGCGACAAAGTCGTTTTCCCCGAAGCGCGAATCGATGACGGCTACTGGGATCTCATCATCTGTCGTGCTCTCTCGAGGGGGAGGCGGGCGATCCGGTGAACGTCGACGGCGAGCCGAACCTGCCGATGCCGCTCCAATTTGCGGTCGAGCCGGGCGCCGTTCGCTTCGTGGCGCAATCGGCGCTCGCGCGCTATCGAAGTTTTCCGATAGGAGGGCCCGAAAATGGACGCAACAGATCCACCCGATACGACCTTCTCGCGGATGCAGGACGCAAGCCGAGACGACTACCAGGTGATCGCGGAACACTCGATCGAGTTTTTCGTGGGCCTGCCAGACCGCGTCCTGACGCACCTCGGGCTTCTCGCCGGCGACACGGGTGGCTACGCCGTCGATCGGCTGACGCACAGCCTTCAATCCGCGACGCGCGCGCATCGCGACGGACGAGACGAAGAGTACGTCGTCTGCGCGCTGATCCACGACATCGGCGATTCGCTCGCGACATCAAACCACGCGGATCTCGCTGCGACGATTCTCGAGCCGTTCGTTTCGGAGAAGAACCACTGGGTCGTGAAGCATCACGGCATCTTCCAGGGCTACTACTTCTTCCACCACCTCGGTCTCGATCGGAACATGCGCGATCGTTTCAAGGACAACGAGCACTTCCGGGACACGGCCGAGTTCTGTGCCAAGTACGATCAGAACTGCTTCGACGCGGAGTACGACACGATGCCACTCGAGGAGTTCGTGCCGATGGTGCGCAACGTTTTCAACAAGCGCCCCAAGAGTATCTACATGCCCGAGAACGAGAACTAAAAAGGGCGACCGGGTTTCCCCGGCCGCCCTTTCGAACCTTCGACCCGACGAGACGCGCTCTAGAAGCCGCCGCCGGTGGCGTTGTTCCGGTAGTGCGTGGTGCTGCAAACCGGGTCCTTGTCGTACTCGGGGATGACCTTCTGTCCGAAGAGCTCGAGGCACTCGTGCACTTCGTCCGGCTTCAGGTGGTTCGGCATGCCGAAGACCAGCTGGTCCATTCCGACGGCGTCGAACGCCTTGAGCTGCTCGGCAACCTCTTCCGGATTGCCGCAGAGAAGGGCGCCGGCTTCGATCGCTGCGTCGACGTCCTCGATCTTCATCTGGTTGGGCGTCTCCGGCCAAACCGGCGCGCCGGGAGGGGTCGGGAACGTGTCGTGGTAGAGGCACACGAGAGAGAAGATCAGTCCGCGGTCCGGGCGGCACGCGATCTCACGTGCGTGGTCGCGGTCCTTCATGCAGATGACCGAGTTCGTGACCATCACGTTGTTGTTCTGGTAGTCGCCGACCGGGTCGGTGCAGTTCGCGGCACCTTCCTTGTACGAATCGATCTGCGGCTTCATCGCGGCGACCGGCGAGAAGTTGAACCCGAGCGCACCGATGCCCATCTTGCCGGCCTTCTCGTACGTCTTGGGATTTCCGCAGGCGACCCACATTGCCGGATGAGCCGCTTTGTACGGCTTTGGCAGAATGTTGTGCGGCGTATCCATCTGGAAGTGGTCGCCTTGGAAGGTGTAATCCTTCTGGCGCCACATCTTGGGGATCTCCTTGATCACCTCGTCCCACTCGACCTTCGTGGACGACGTGTCGTGGATGTTGAACGTCGCGATCTCATGCGAGCCCGCGCCGCGTCCCGTGCCGAATTCGAACCGGCCCTGCGTGAGATGGTCGAGCATCGCGACCTTCTCGGCATTGCGCACCGGGTGATTCACCCGAGGGCTCAAGTTGAAGATGCCCGAACCGAGATGGATTCGCTCGGTCTGTGCGGCGAGGTATCCGAGGTAAACGTCGTTCGCCGAAATGTGGCTGTACTCTGTGAGGCCGTGGTGCTCGGTGGCCCAGCAGTACTTCCAATTATTCTTATCGGCGGTCTTGGTGTAGGCGATTTCGTTGAAGAGAGCTTCGTGCTCCTTCTCCGGAATGTGTGCGTTTTCGCCCGTACACGTACCTTGGATGAAGATTCCGAACTCCATCTGAACTCCCCTTCTCTAAGCTGACAGGTAAACGGCCGGTGACGCGCGCCGTCACCCGTTCGGGGGACTCTAGCGTCCGATTGAATGTTCGCAAGGCAGGTTTTCTGCAGGTTTTCGGAGTCTCAGCCCTTGGGGAACGAGCCGCCGCAGTGCGGGCAGATCGTGGCCTCGGCGCGTTGCCTCTTCAGTTCGTCGGTGAATCCGCTGGCGAGCACACCCGCCGGCAGCGCGAACATGATGAGGCCGAGGATCTGGATCCCCCCGGCAACGAGTTTCCCCATCGGGGTGACGGGCGTCGCGTCGCCGTACCCGACGGTGGTCAGCGTCGTGATGCCCCACCACATCGAGGCCGGGATGCTGGAGAAGTCCTCGGGGTTGTCCTGGTGCTCGAGGACGAACATGGTCGCGGAGGCGCAGAGGAGGAGCATCCCGCCGAGTGCCGCGGTGATCACGAGCTCTTCTCGTTTGTCGCGCAGGACACGAGCGAGGGTGTTCACCGCGCTCGAGTAGCGCCCGATCTTGAGGATGCGAAGGAGCGCGAAGAGGCGAAACACGCGGGCGGAGCGCATGGGCGTTCGCAGACCCAGCTCGACGGTGCCGATGTAGAAGGGGAGGATCGCGACGAGATCGATGAGCCCGAACGCGCTCGTCGCGTACCGCAACCGGCCGGAGATGGGGGAGGCGAATCGTTCCTCCTCGACGCACGACCAGATTCGAAGGAGGTACTCCACCGAGAACACAGCGACCGAGAAGAACTCGAAACGCCAGAAGAGGACTCGATACTGCTGTTGGATTGTGGGGACGCTCCCCGCGATCACGACCATCACGTTGAGTGCGATCAACACCAGGATCGCGAAGCTCACGAATTGATCCAGCCTGTTGTCGTTCTGGTCGAAGTCCAGAGCCATGTGGACCCGTTTGCGAAGTGCTCTCATCGGCCTCAGTCTACAACGTCGCTGGTGCGGCCAAAAGGAAATCGCGCCGAGTCTTGCCGCGAGGGGAGGGGGGCGCTTGCTCCCGCGGCGTCCTCTGTGGCAGCGGGGTTCCCCGAGCTCGGGATTGGGCTGCTCGGAGTCTCCTTCGCCTTCGGACTAACCGTCCTCACCATGGCCTGCTTGATCGAGCACATTTCGGGCTGCCACCTGAACCCCGCCGTCTCGATGGGGCTGTGGGGGGCGGCAGTTTCGAGGCGGGCGCGCTCGCGCCGTACATCGTTGCGCGGGTCGTCGGTGCGACGTCGGACGCCGGCCGGCTTCGCGATCGGTCTCGGCCTGGCCCTGATTTCCTGATCGGCATTCCCGTGACGAATCTCTGGGTGAACCCCGCGTGCAGCACCGGGCCCGCCCTCTTCGTCTGCGGCTGGGCGATCGCGCAGCTCTGGCTCTTCTGGGTCGCCGCCGACGGTGCCCGGGGACGTCACGTTGTATTCCCACTGGTCGAACACAGGTGCGAGTCCGTCGAGAAGGTTCACGGTCCCGGTCGAGTTTGGGGTCGAAGGTCCAGAGCTCGCGACCCGTTTCGGGCTCGAGAGCGATCACCCGGTTCCTAGGGGTCGTGAAGATCAGCCGGCCGCCTGTGACGACCGGCGTCGACTCGAACGCGCTGTCCCCGTTGATCTCGAGGGGAAAGCCCCCTTCGAAGAAGTCGCCGCGGTTGTCAGTCCAAGCTACCTTGATGCTGTCGACGTTCTCTTTACTGATGTCGATGAGCGGCGATCCGAAGCGCTCTTTTCGAGGCTCTCATGCGCGGGTGCTTTCATCGGCATCGAAGTTGCGCTTGCACTTCGCTCTAGAAGCCACACATTGGGGCAGGACGAGACGTCCCCGAGGAGAGCACCATGCAAGAGCATACGCATCTAAAATCAATTGGCTACATCCTCTGGATCTTCGGATTCACGGGCGCGCACCGCTTCTACTTCGGGAAGCCGATCTCGGGAACGATCTGGTTCCTCACCTTGGGCTTGCTTGGAATCGGTTGGCTCATCGATCTGTTTCTCATCCCGGGCATGCAGGCGGAGGCGGATCTCCGGTTCGAAGAGGGCCCCTACGATTACAACATCGCGTGGATCTGCATGACGTTCCTCGGCCTCTTCGGTGTCCACCGAATGTACATCGGAAAGTGGATCACCGGCTTCCTCTACCTCTTCACCGGCGGCTTCTTCCTGATCGGCCTCCTCTACGACTACTGGACCCTCAACGACCAGATCGCCGCAGAAAATGCCCAATACGTAGAGGCCTGACCGGAGAGGGACGTTGGTTAGTCGAGCCGAAAAAGTTTAGGCTAAACGTCGGCTAATCAACGTCCCTACCCGACGATCGCGTCGGCTTCGATTTCGACTAGGAGGTCGGGGGAGATGAGGCGCTTCACTTCGACCATCGTGGTGGCTGGGCGGATGTCGGCGAAGACTTCGCCGTGGACGCGGCCGATTGCTTCCCATTGGTCGATGTCGACGACGTAGATTCGCGTGCGTACGACGTCGCTGAGCTTTGCGCCGGCCCGTGCGAGGGCGCTCTCAATGTTGCGGAGGATCTGCCGGGTCTGGGCGGCGGGGTCGCCGACCCCCACGACCGAGCCGTCGTCCCCGGTCGCGGTGGTGCCCGACACCATCACGCGGTCTCCCAACCGGACGGCCCTGGAGTAGCCGACGATCGACTCCCAAGTTGTGCCGGTGGACACATTGTTCCTCGTCTCGGCGCTCATCGCAGCCCCTGATTTCAACCATTCCAGCCGCAGTCGCTTTACTGCAGTATGGATGATGCAGCCGCAGTCAGGCGGTTGCGTTCTGGGCCGCTCGCGGCCCGGTTTGGACGGTTTTCCAGGCTTTTGGTGGTGGCACGGGGGTTGCGGAGACATATCCCCAGACCCGCTCCACGACAACGGCGGGAGGGAAGGGACAGATGGCGGCCATATTCGGCTTCATCCTCGCACTCATGCTTTTCAAACACTTCAATCGCCAAACCCGATACTACCGGCGGCGGTACGAACTCGACGACGACGAGGCACTCCGCAGTGGGAGCCTGCGTCGGCAGCGTCGCAGCTCGTTCCCGGGCACACGGGGCGGTTCATCCTCGACGCCGAGCTCGAGTCCGACCGGCGATTCGCGCGAGGCGAGCTGGCACGAGGAGTGGGAGCGTCATTGGGCGGAGAAGTTCCGTCGTCAGGAAGAACGCCGCGAGCGCTACGTCGCGCGCCATTCCAAGCGCGAGCAGAAGCGCTCGAAGAAGCGACAGAAGCAGGCGGCGAAAGCCGGCGTCGGGGAGATGCCCGCCGACGAGTTCGAAGAGGGCATCGGCGAACTCTCTGAGCAGGCGATCCTGAAGCGCGCGAAGCAGCGCGCCAACGCCGAACTCGGCTTCTACAGTCACCTCACGAGCTACCTGAGTGTCATCGCGATGCTCGCGCTCATCAACATCTTCACCACTCGCTACCCGTGGTTCATGTGGCCGGCCCTCGGCTGGGGCATCGGCATATTCTCACACTACATGTCGGTCTTCGGGTCGCGTTCGCTGAAGGATCGCTACTTCTACCCAGCTGTCGAACGCGAAGTCCGTCGCGAGACGATGGAGGCGCGTACCGACAAGCAGGCGAGTATCGATGAGCTCTCCGCCTCTATCGCGCACGAGATCCGCAACCCGATCGCCGCGGCGAAGAGCCTGGTGCAACAGATGGGCGAAGATCCTCGCTCGATCGAGAACGTAGAATACGCGGGCGTGGCCCTCGACGAACTCGACCGCGTCGAGCGCAGTATCTCTCACCTTCTGAAGTACGCGAAGGAAGAGGACATCGAGTTCGCCCAGGTCAATCTCGCCGGAGTGATCGATTCGTCGCTCTCCGAAATGCGCGCGAAGCTTGACGCCGCCAACGTGGCCGTTGCCCGCAACTACATCGGTGGCCCGACGCTGATCGCCGACGGCGAGAAGCTCCGGCAGGTCTTCACAAACATCCTAGACAACGCGATCGACGCCTTCCCCGACGAGAAGGAAGAGAAGCGAATCGATCTCCACATCGAGAACGGCATCCCGAAACGCGTCCGCGTACGCTTGCGGGACAACGGAAACGGGATCCCTCCGGAGAAGATCGACCGGATCTTCAATCCGTTCTTCACAACGAAGGACGACGGGACAGGTCTCGGCATGGCGATCTCGAAGAAGATCGTCGAAGCCCACGAAGGAAAAATCGATGTCGTCAGCGAAGAGAGCCGTGGCACGGAGTTCGTGGTCACGCTCCCGCTGCCGGAGTAGGGGCGAATCATGGTTGGACGAATCCTAGTCGTCGACGACGAGAAAGCTCTGGTCCTCGCGCTGAAGGGCCTCCTTTCGAAGGAAGGCTACCAGGTCGACGTGGCCTACAGCGGCGAAGAGGCCATCGAGAAAATCGAGCCCGGCGCCTTCCACCTCATCATTACGGACCTGAGCCTCGGCGGATTGAGCGGCATGGACGTGCTCGCCCACGCCCGGGGAGTCGATGTGGCCGTCTCGGTGATCATGATCACGGCCTACGGTTCCGAGAAGATCGCGGTCGACGCGATGAAGCTCGGTGCGTGCGACTACATCCCGAAGCCGTTCGACAACGACGAGGTTCGGGTGATGGTCCGCAAGGTGATGGAAACCGCCTTGCTGCGCAGCGACCACCAGCGACTTCTCCAGCAAGTCCAAGAGGCCTACGGCTTCGAACAAATCGTCGGGAAGAGCCCGGCGATGCAGAACATCTTTTCGATGATCGAAAAGGTCGCTGACACCGACATCACGGTTCTGGTTCGCGGGCCGAGCGGTACCGGCAAGGAACTGGTTGCGAACGCGGTCCACTACCGCTCCTCACGTCGCGCGCGAACCATGGTGAAGATGAACTGCGCGGCGCTCTCGCAGGAGTTGGTAGAGAGCGAGCTGTTCGGGCACGAGAAGGGCGCCTTCACCGGTGCCGTAGCCCGGCGCGAGGGGAAGTTCGAGGCTGCGAACGGCGGCACACTTTTCCTCGACGAGGTCGGTGACATGCCGCTCGAGACGCAGGCGAAACTTTTGCGCGCCATTCAGGAGCGGGAGTTCGAGCGCGTCGGCGGCAACCAGCCCATCAAGGTCGACGTGCGGTTGATCGCCGCGACCAACCAGGATCTGGAGGCCGGCGTCCGAGCGGGCACGTTTCGCGAGGATCTCTACTACCGGCTGAAGGTCGTCGAAGTCGTCCTGCCGGCCCTGATCGAGCGGCGCGACGACATTCCGCTTCTGATCGATTGTTTCCTGAAGACCGCCGCCGAGCGTTTCAGGCGCGATCCCAAGCCGTTCACCGGTGAGGCGTTGGGCGCCGCGCTTGCGTACGAATGGCCGGGCAACGTGCGCGAGCTCAAGTCGGCGGTAGAACAGGCGCTGCTGTTGTCTTCCGGCGCGGAGATCACGGCGGGCGACCTCCTGGGCACCGGATCGAACGGGAACGGTCACGGGTCGGTGGAAACGGTGCCGGCCGACGGTCCTCCCTCCTTCCGCGAGGCGAAGGAACGCACCGTGCAGAATTTCGAGCGCCGCTTCCTCGAGGACGCTCTCCGCCGCAGTGGCGGCAACATCACCCGGGCCGCCGAAGCCGTCGGCATGTACCGGCAAAGCTTTCAACAAAAGATGCGCGAACTCGGGCTCACCGCCGCCGAGGCGATGAACGGCGCGCAGAAAGGGGTCTGACAATGAAGTTCTTTTCCCGACTGACCAATCTGATTCAGGGCACTCTCACGAACTGGATGGGACGGCGCGAGCGGCGCAATCCGGGGGCGGTATACGAAGCCGCGATCCAAGCGCGGCTCGAACAGTATGGTTCGCTGAGAGAGTCCGCCGCCGGCGTTCTCTACATGCGCGGCAAGCTCTCGGGTGAGGTCGAGCTGAAGGCCAACGCGCTGCGCTCGTTGACTCGTCAGATCGATATCGCCGTCGAGAGAGACGAAGATGACGTCGCCGTCGTTTTGATCGCACAGCGTCGCGCGCTGAAAGTCGAGGTCGACCGTGTGACCGCCGAGCTGAAAGAACTGCACACCGAGGCGGAGGCGGCGAAGAAAAACCTGGTCGCCTTTCAGAGCGATGTGATCCGTCTGCGCGAAGAGAAGGTGCACGCCATGGCGCGGCTCGCGAATGCAAAGGCCCGTCTTCGGCTTCAGGAGACGATCAAAGGGCTCACGCCGGATGCGGACGTCCAGGCGTTGGAGGAGGTGCGGGCCCACATCGATCGTCTGTCCGCCGAGGTTCAGGTGAGTCGAGAAGTTGGCGACTCCGAGCTCTCGGAGCGAATCGAAAAAGTGCATGAGGCCGAAGCGGACGCGGCAGCCCGCGGCGAGCTCGAAGAGCTGAAGCGCGTGAAGAAGCGCTCACTGGTTCGAGTCGACATTCCCGAGCCGGCGAAGGCGGCGGTCCCGCCGTCGAATGGGGCGCCCGCGTCCTGATCCGAAGCCGAATCCGATCGATTCGACGTTGAACAGCCGGAGCTGCCTCTTCAACGGGGGCAGCCCCGGTTGCGTTGTATCAGCGGCCCATCGACCGCCAGACTCACGAAGCGCCCGATGGTGAGACCGCCCATGAAGGTGAGGCCCACCCAGAGCGCCGAGCGGCGGAACGCAGGTCGCACGGCACCAGCGAGAAGCAGCATGCCGATGCCGATGTGCATCCCACCATACGCCGCACGCATCTCGTTGTGTGCGCTCACGCCCTCGACCTGAAGACCGAGAGGCGTCAAGAGGGTCTGCGGATCGACCAGCCCCGTGATCCCAGTGGCCAGGATTGCGAGACCGGAGAGCCCGAGGGTCACGATCTCGAGTGTGCGCCTCATCCTCGCGGAGCTTCGTCCGCGAGGAGTGCGGCGCCGATGACGCCGGCCGAATCCCCAAGCGCGTTCTTCCGGATCGGGGTGCGAAGCTCGTCGTTGAAGATGCGTGCCGCGACTTGGTCTCGGCCGCGATCGTAGAGAGCATCGAGATTCGAGACGCCCCCGCCGAGAACGATCACGGAGGGATCGAGAATCGAGATGAGGTTCGCCATCGCGCGTCCGAAGAGTGCGAGGTACGCGTCCAGGGTCGCGCTTGCGGTTGCGTCGCCGGCGGATGCGAGTGCCACGATCTCGGGGGCCCGGACGGAATCGCCACCGGCCTCGCGGTACGAGTTCTCGAGTGCCGGTCCCGACAGCAGCTTCTCGACGCAGCCGCGCTGGCCGCAGTAACAATGCGGCCCGTTCGGATCGATCGAGTGGTGCCCCCACTCACCGGCGATGTGCTGCGGGCCCGCCCAGATGCGGCCATTCACGACGATCCCGCCACCCACGCCGGTCCCGAGGATCACGCCGAAGACGACGTCGGCGTCGCGGGCCGCCCCCAGGCGCGCCTCCGCGAGCGCGAAGCAATTCGCGTCGTTCTCGATGCGAAGAGGAAACCCGAGCCGGGCCTCGAGCTCGGTCTGAAGCGGCTGCCCATTCAGACAGAGAGTGTTCGAGTTCTTGAGCGTTCCGTCCTCTGCCGAAAGGGAGCCTGGCGTGCCGATCCCCACGCGGTCGGTTCCGCCGGCGCGCCCGCGCAGCTCCTCAATGAGCCGGACGATCCGCTCAACGATGTGCTCGTAGCCGCCGTCCTGCTCCGTCGGGATGCGTTCACGTTCGACGACCTCCCCGTCTTGGGAAAGCACCGCTCCCTCGATCTTGGTGCCGCCGAGGTCGATGCCTATCGTCGCTTTCATGGGTGATGCAGGGGGCCCCGCTAAGCTGGTTTGCCTTGCAGGTGCACCGGAGGCAAGCGTGGCACGCCCACCCGTGCGCACCACAGACGCGGCGTCATGCGTGTCGCAGAGACTTCGTGAGCAGGGAAGAGCGTCCGAGCCCAGCCAGCTCGCCCGGTTCCACGACGCGCCGTTCGGCGGCTTTCTTGGACGGTTTGCCGACCAGGCGACGGAGCTCGGCGGCGGACACGGTCCGACTCTCGACCGTGACTTCGAAGGATCGGTGGAGAATCGCGTGTTTGAAGTCGGCGCGGTCGGGCGGCGCTCGAAGGAGCCGCACCGGGGGCAACCAGAGGTGGTCGAGGTGTTCGAAGGCGCCGCGTTCGAGGAGGAGTCGACCGTGCCTGTCCTTCAGTATGGTGACCGAAAGCCCCAAACGCTGCGTGGCCCGCCGCGGCTTCGGCGGCGGGTGCTTTTCGACCACGCGGCGGAGATGGGCTTCGCACATCGTTTGCAGAGGACACTGGCTGCAGCGCGGCGCCCGTGGGGAGCAGAGAGTTTCGCCGAGCTCCATGACGGCCTGGTTCCAGTCTCCGGCTCGTTCGCGCGCGAGGAGTCGGTCGGCCAGAGTCGTGTGTGGCTCGCCCCGTCCGTCGGGTCGTTTCAGACACTCCAGTCGGGAGAGGACGCGGATCACGTTCCCGTCGACCGCGGCGTGTGGTGCGCCGTACGCGATCGATAGAACGGCGGCGGCCGTGTACGCGCCGACGCCGGGGAGGCTCATCGCTTCGTCCCACGTTTTCGGAAACTGCTTCTCGCCACTCTCGTTCAGCCGCTGGGCGGCGCGGTGAAGCGACCGCGCCCGGGAGTAGTAACCGAGCCCTGACCACAGAGAGAGGACTTCTTCTTCGGTCGCTCGCGCAAGGGCGGCCATGGTCGGGAACGCCTCGAGGAACCGTTTGTAGGCGGGTTCGACGACGGCGATCCGCGTCTGCTGGAGCATGACCTCGGCGACCCAGATGCGGTAGGGGTTCGGTCGCCGTCGCCAGAGAAGCGGGCGCGCATGCTCGTCGTACCAGGCCAGGAGGGACGTGCGGCGCGCTTCGTCCCGCTTGGCGTCGGTGCTCTTCGTCACGATGCTGCGCGCAGTCCGATCCAGCTGAGTTGTCGCCCAGCGTCGGCGCCCTGCACCCGGTACGAAGCGAGATCGGCCCCGCCGCAGCTGGTGCAGGGACCGACGTGTTGGATCGAGTCGGGCGTGAGGCCGGTGCGTCGCAGGAGAATCTCGTTGACGGTGCGTAGATCCAGCCGGCCCTTGCCGGTGCGCCCGATCGTCCACGCAGTCCACATCTCGGTGCCGTACTGATCGACGAACTGCTCAGCGATCGCGCGATCGACCTCGTAGCAGCAGCCGCCGATCGAAGGGCCGAGAGCCGCCTGCATCTCGGCGACGTCGACGCCAAACCGGGTGACGAACTCGGCGACGGCACGGGGCACGATCCCGGCGAGGCTTCCCCGCCAGCCGGCGTGCACCGCTGCGACGACCCGAGCCTTCGGGGCGGCGAGCAGTACCGGAACGCAGTCGGCGGTGGCGATGGCCACTGCGACGCCGGGCGATCTCGTGAGGAGTCCGTCCGCATCCCCGGCGGGGGAGGCCGTCTGGGCGTCGGCGACGATGAGTTCGGCGCCGTGGACTTGCCTCACTCGAACGAGGTGGAGATCTTGCGCGACCGCGGTCTCCTGCGGCGCGAACCCGTGCTCTAGCCCCTCGAAGTTCCACCCCGCAGCGGTGAATGCGCCCGACATTTCGTCCCTATAGCAGAGCAGGCGTGGTCTCAGCGGCGTCGGCGTTGTAGACCGGATCGGATGTATCGGCTCGTCGTACTCCTGCTGGGTCTGCTCCTCGTGCCGCCGACGGCGAGAGCCGAGGATGATCCGTACCTCCTGACCATCGATCTCGGAGAGGCGATTCGAGTGCTCGGCGACGAGGACTCGTTCGAGCGCGAGCCGCTGGAGATCCTCCTCGTCGGTCTCGGCGACCGGGCTGTCCCCGCGCTCCGAAAGGGGTTGGCGACGGAGGATGAGGCCGTTCGGATGGGCATCATCGAGGTCCTCACGGAGACCGAGGCGGAAGGAGCTTCGGCGTTGCTGCTCGAACGGGCGAAGATGGATGATTCGATCTACGTTCGCGTCGAGGCGATCTCTGGTCTCGTCTCGCGGGATGCTCCGGAAGCGGCAGAGGTCGTTTCGAGTGCCCTCGCGAGCGATGAGCCGCTGCTCTACCGCGCTGCGTTCGGCGGCTGCGGTCGCTACTGCACTTCGCCGGAGCAACTGGATCGGATCGTCGCCTTTGCCTTCAGCGAGCCGGTGGTTCAGATGGTCGGGCCGCGCGGAGCGCTCGTGCGCACGGCTGGAATCCCGGAGCACCGGGCGGCCGTCGTCGCCGCGCTCGAACGGGGGGCCGCGCCGAAACTGGTGGCGGACGACCCCGAGGTGAGGGTTCGCGCTGCGATGTTGCTCGCCGCTCTGGAGGACGAACGCGCCGCTCCGGGCCTGGAGGTGGCTCTCGACCAGGAGATCGCAACGATGCTCCGGGTCCAGGCCATCGTGGCTCTCGGAGGCGTCGGCAACGAAAGCACCGTGACGACGGTCGGCGCCTCGCTCGCCACCCTTTCGCCCCTCATCCGGCCGGCGGCATGCAAGGCTCTGTCTATCCTTGCCTACCGTGGTGTCGAGGGTGCGTCGGCCGAGGCCGTGCAGCGAGGCTGTCCCGGCGCGAAGTGAGCGAACCCCCCGCACCCTTGCTCCACGAGAGCGCTCGCAGGACCGCGCCTGGATGGTAGAAGGGCCTCGTGATCGGCGAGAACCGCATCCTGCTCGCGGACAGCTACAAAGCCACGCACTGGCTTCAGTACCCGCCCGGCACCGAGCGCGTGTACTCGTACTTCGAGAGCCGGGGCGGTCTGTTCGACGAGATCGTGTTCTTCGGCCTCCAGTACGTGCTCGAGCGCTACCTCGCCGGGACCGTCGTGACGCGCGCCCACATCGAAGAGGCCGATGTCTTTTTCGGGGCTCACTTCGGCAACCCCGATCTGTTCCATCGCCGGGGCTGGGAGCACATCGTCGATGCACACGGGGGGCGGCTCCCGGTAGTCATCCGCGCGGTTCCCGAGGGCACTGCGGTACCGACCCGCAACGTTCTCTTCACCATCGAGAATACCGACCCCGAGTGCTTCTGGCTGACGAGCTATCTCGAAACGCTGCTCGTGCAGGTTTGGTACG
The DNA here is from genome assembly GCA_029243485.1 of Candidatus Binatia bacterium. Classification (NCBI taxonomy): domain Bacteria; phylum Candidatus Binatota; class Binatia (SeqCode); species Binatia bacterium. The sequence goes on from JAQWRY010000071.1 coordinate 37,635, forward strand.
GCTGCACCGTCGCGACGCTCTCGCGAGAGATGAAGCGGCTCATCGGCTCGTACCTCGAAGAGACCGGGGATCCCGCGGGGCTCGAGATGAAGCTGCAGGACTTCGGGTTCCGCGGCGTTTCGAGCGTGGAGTCGGCCGCGATCGGCGGCGCAGCGCACCTTGTGAACTTCCAGGGCACGGACAACGTCGTGGGCGCACTGTTCGCAAAGGAGTACTACGGTGCGGACATGGCCGGTTTTTCGATCCCGGCGGCCGAGCACTCCACGCAGACGGCTTGGGGTCGCGAGGCGGAAGAGGCGGCATTCGCCCATATGCTCACGACGTTTCCCGCGGGTCTCGTCGCCGTCGTGAGCGATTCCTGGGACGTACGCAACGCCTGTCGGAACCTTTGGGGGGATCGGCTGCGCGACCGCGTTCTCGAACGCGAGGGCACGTTGGTCGTGCGACCCGACTCGGGCGACCCACACCGCATGGTTCTGGACGTGCTCGAAATCCTCGGGGAGCGCTTTGGCACTGTGTTGAACCCGAAGGGCTACAAGCTTCTCCCGCCTCAGGTCGCGGTGATTCAGGGCGACGGCATCGACTACGACGAGACCGTTCGCATCCTTACGACGCTTCGGAAGAACGGTTGGTCGACGGAGAACATCACGCTGGGCATGGGTGGCGCACTTTTGCAGCGGCTCGATCGCGATACGCAGTCGTTCGCGTTCAAGTGCTCGGAGGTCGTGATCTCCGGTGAGCCTCGTGAAGTGTACAAGGATCCGGTGACGGACCCGGCGAAGGCGAGCAAGCGTGGACGCCTCGCGCTGATTCGTGACGAGGACGGACTCCGAACGGTCCCTGCGACGGACCCGCGCCCGGACGAGCTCGTCGAGGTCTTTCGCGACGGCGAGGTCCGACTTCGTCACTCGTGGTCGGACGTGCGCGAACGCGCTAGCTTGCCGGAGTTCGTTCGCTCGTGAAGGAACCCATCCAGATCCGCGGCGCGCGGACCCACAATCTGCGCGAAGTCACGTGCGAGTTCCCGCCCGCCGTCCTGACGGTCGTGACCGGAGTCTCGGGTTCGGGGAAGTCGAGCCTGGTTTTCGACACGCTCTACGCCGAAGGCCAGCGCCGGTTCGTCCAGTCGATGTCGACCTACTCCCGGATGTTCCTCGAGCGGATGGAGCGACCAGACGTCGATTTCATCAGCAACATCCCGCCGGCGATCGCTCTCGCCCAGAAGAACACGATCCGAAACGCGCGCTCCACGGTTGGTACGATCACCGAGATCAACGACCACCTTCGGCTCGTCTACGCTCACGTGGGCGAGGCGACCTGTACCGCGTGTGGCGGTCGCGTCGCCCGCGACGATCCGCATACCGGTCTCCTGGACCTCGAAGCGATGGGTGAGGGAACGGCCGTGCTCGTCGTGGCGCCCGTCGAGATCGCCGATCTCCCGCTCGAGAACGTGGCGACCGGGCTCCGGAAGCAGGGGTATCGGAGGCTGTGGATCGACGGGAAGGTGATCCGGCTCGACGAGGAGTCGGACGAGATCCCCGAACTGCCGAAGGCGGCGGAGACCGCGGCGGCCTACGGCGGTCGGCAGGTTCTGCCGGTCGTGATCGATCGCCTGACGATCGGGACCACACGCCAGGCTCGCTGCCGCGAGGCTCTCGAGGCTGCGTTTGCGCTCGCGCGGGGACGAGCGCTGCTTGTTCCGCAGGACGGCGGCGACCCGCGCACGCTCGATCGACGCTTCACGTGCCGTGACTGCGGACTCGAGCGCGGCGAGCTCGTGCCACATCTCTTTTCGTTCAACAGCCCGCTCGGGGCGTGTCCCGAGTGCCAGGGATTCGGTCGCGTCGCCGGGCTGGATCTCGACAAGGTCATCCCCGATCCGCGCGTGAGTCTGGATGAGGGGGCGGTCGCGCCGTGGACGACGCCGTCGGGCGAAGAGATGTGGGAGCGGATGCTCGCGGCGGCGAAGGATCACGGCATCCGGACGAAAGTTCCGTGGAAAGAGCTTCGCGACGAAGAGAAGGCGTTCGTGCTCGACGGAGAGCCGACCGGTGGCCCGCCTCTCAAGGGACGTCGGAAACGCTTCAAGGGAGTGCACGGCTTCTTCCGCTGGCTCGAACGCAAGCGCTATCGAACTCACGTTCGCGTCCTGATCGCGCGCTACCGAGGGTACACACCGTGCGGTGTTTGTTTGGGCGCTCGGCTTCAGCCCGACGCACTCGCAGTTCGAGTCGGTGGGTGGAACATCGCCGAACTCACCGAGCGACCGATCGCCGAAGCGCTCACGTGGGCCGACACGATCGCTGCGGACCCCCGGATCTCAGCGCGCGCGGCGACGCTCCTCTCAGAGGTCCGCAGTCGCCTCGGCTACCTGATGGAGGTAGGTCTCGACTATCTCACGCTCGGGAGGCAGGCGCGCACGCTGTCCGGGGGCGAAGCGCAGCGCATTCACCTCGCGAGTGCGCTCGGCTCGGCCCTCACCGACACGCTCTATTGCCTCGATGAGCCGACCGTCGGCCTGCATGCGCGAGACTCGGCGCGTCTCCTCGGAGTCCTCCGGGGACTGACCGAGGCCGGCAACACTGTAGTCGTGGTCGAGCACGACCCGTCGCTCATCGAAGGGGCCGACAACGTCATCGATCTGGGCCCCGGCGGTGGTGCCGGGGGGGGGCAGGTGCTCTACGCCGGTCCGCCCGAAGGTCTGCCTAAGGACACGAGTACCACGGCACGCTTTCTCGAGGTGCGCGGAGACGACGACACGGTTCCGCAGCGCGGCGCGGGGAAGGCCGGCGTCAGGATCGAAGGGGCGCGGGAGAACAACCTCCAGAACGTGACGGTCACGATTCCCGCCAAGAGGCTCGTCTGCCTCACGGGCGTCTCGGGCTCGGGCAAGTCGTCGCTCGCAGAGCAGGTTCTCTACAACGGCCATCTGCGCGAACAGGGTGAGGGTGTCGAGGCGGGTGCTTGTGACGCGATCCGTGGTCTCGAGGCCTTCGACGAGGTCGTCTTGATGAACCAGGCACCGGCCGGACGGTCGAGTCGGTCGAACGCGGCGACCTACCTGAAAGCGTACGACGAGATCCGCAAGCTCCTCGCCGCGACCACCGCTGCGAGGCAGGAGGGAATTCCGGCCGGGCACTTCTCATTCAATTCGAATGGCGGCCGGTGCGAAGAATGCGGCGGCATGGGCACGGTCACACTCGAGATGCACTTCATGGCCGACCTCGAAGTTGCGTGCGAGCAATGCTCCGGGACGCGGTTCAAGCCGCACGTGCTCGAGGTGCGCTATCGCGGTCGCAACGTGAACGAGATCCTCGGGCTCACGATCGACGAAGCCCGGGAGTTCTTCTCGGAACGGCCGCGGATTCGGGACCGCTTTGCGGCGCTCTCGCTCGTGGGCCTCGGCTACATCACGCTCGGGCAGGCGACGTCGACGCTATCGGGGGGTGAGGCGCAGCGCCTCAAGCTCGCGAGTTTCATCGACGCGGGTAACACGGCACAGCGGCTTCTGATCTTCGATGAACCGACAACCGGGCTTCACCTCTCCGACGTCGCCCGCCTGGTACGCGTCCTGCACGATCTGGTGGATCGCGGGAACACGATTCTGGTCGTAGAGCATAACCTCGATTTCATAGCGGCGGCCGACTGGGTGATCGACCTGGGCCCCGGAGGTGGCGACCGCGGCGGACAGCTCGTTGGCGAGGGAACGCCGCGAGACCTCGCGTGCGGCGGTGGAACGCCGACGGCAGACGCGCTCGCGGAGATCTTCGGTACGCCGACGGTTGCCCGGGACCCGAAGCCGGCGCCGAAGACGAAGGTCGCTCGGGCGCCCAAGCCTGCGCCGAAGAAGAAGGCCGCACCGAGGAGGAAGCCGGCGGCAAAGAAGAAGATCACGTCCAAGCCGAAGGCGACCGCCAAGAAGAAATCTACGAGCAGCAAGAAGACCGGCAGCACCAAGGCGGCGAGTGCGAGCCGCTCGGGGGCGCAGTGAGAACGACTCGACTCGTTCTTTCGCTTTCCCCGCTGGTTTCGCTCGCGTTGACCAGGTGCTGAGACGACGCGACGACGCTCACGACCGCCGGCGTGCAGACGCTCGAGTTCGCTGACGCGACGCGGGAGCGGATCATCCCGGTCGACCTGTGGTGCCCGACGCCGGATTCGTCGCCGAACCTCCTCGCTCTGGCGGGCATTTTCTTGGCGCGTGCGCGCCGTCTTTGCGATGGCGCCCGCGGTCGGGCAGGCGTTCGATCAAGAAGGACTCTCGTCGGTCGGGATTCCGGTGCACATCGTCGGTTCACGAGGCGATGAGCTCACGCGATTCGAGTTGAATGCGGCGCACTACGCGAGTGAACTACCCGCAGCGCAACTCACGGTCGTGCACCCGGGCGGCCACTTCGTGTGCACGTCGTCCTGCAACGATCTGGGACGCGGGGTCGCTTCGCTCGTGTGTTTCGATCCGGATCCCGCGACCGATCGACGGACGGTGCACGAGCAAATCGCCGCGGAGGGGGTGCGCTTCTTTCGACGCGAGCTGGACTAGCGGGCCGCGCTAGGCGTCGGTCGCGCGAAGGCAGAGGGTCGTGATGTCGTCTGTCTGCGGCGACGTTTTCCGGTGGGAACAAATCTCTGCGCGTAGGCGTTCCTCGCCGAACTGCTCGCCGGTAGGATTCTCTGATGCGGTCATCCCACAAGCCGGAATCGAGGTAGCCGTACGCGCCGAGTCGCTTGCTTAGCGTGGTCCCGGCCGTGCGTGCCGGGGTACGGAATCGTCACGATGGGACCCGGAGACATCGAGCGCTGCCTCGCTGCCGTCGATCGAGCCGCTTGAACCAAACGCGAGTAAAAGCTGGCGTTGTATGGCCAGGTAAAGCAGCGTCCCGGTCCATGCCGGGAAAGCCCGCCACCACCCTTCGGAAGCGATCGCGTCAGGCGCGTTCATGCGCGCTGGTCGACGCTGTCCTCGAAGCCGCGGCGCGGGTGCTCGTCGAACAGGGCTACGAGTACGCGACGACGAATCGGACCTCGCGAGCTTCATCGTGTCGAGATCCTTGGAATCACTGACACACGGTGCCGTGCTCCATCACTCGCCTCTGTTGCAGGAGCTCGAACTCGCCGAAGAGATGACCGAACTACTATTTCGATACCTGGAGCGCGGAGCGCGATCAGGCCATCTCGACCTGGTGCAGCTCGACGCCGGTGTGATGGATGATGTCTTCGACGGTCGTGAGCTTGTACGGCTTCTCGAAGTAGATCGCGCGGATGCCGGTATTCACCAGGGTCTTCAGGCAGTGGATGCAGGGCGAATGGGTGATGTAGATCGCCGCGTCCTTGATCGACGTCCCATTCTTTGCCGCCTGTGCGATCGCGTTGATCTCGGCGTGAATTGTCCGGTAACAGTTCTCTTCCATGTCGCCGGTCGGCGTCTCGGACTTGTAGATGAGACACCCGAGTTCGTGGCAGTGCGGCATCCCGGAGGGTGCCCCATTGTAGCCGGTAGCGAGGATGCTCTTGTCGCGAACGATGGTCGCCCCGACCTTGGCCCGCGTGCACGTCGATCGCTCGGCGACGTCTCGGGTGATGGTCAGGAAGTACTGGTCCCAGCTCAGGCGGTCACTCACGTGGAGGTTGGTACAACAGCCGGCTCCTGGATGGAAACGTCTACGGACTGCAGGCTCGAAGAGGTCGGAGCGCGCTCCCTCGGGTGCCGCTGCTCCTGAGGCGCGCGGTCGCCGGCGAAGTCCTCTGCGGTGACGAAGTCCAGAGGGATGGGCATGAATGTGAGTACGAACATCGCGATCGTCGCCCACGCGGCTTTCCGCCGGAAGGGGTCGAGTGGCGTGTTGGCGTCGACGGTGTCGGGATGGTCGACCTTCAGGATGAACGCCAGCATGAAGGCCCAGAGGAGCCAGCCCTCCCAGCCGTAGAACCCGAGGCCGATCACGCCGACCAGCACCGCGCGCGAGATGGTGCGGTGGCGCTTGCCGCAGAGCGCGTAAACTACGTGGCCGCCATCGAGCTGGCCTACCGGCAACAGGTTCAAGAACGTCACGAACAGCCCGAACCAACCGGCAAGCGCGATCGGATGCAGGATGACGGTGACGCTATCGGGGTCGACGCCGAGCACCAGGCGGCTCAGGAACTCGAACAAGAGCGAGTTGCCGAAGGTGATTCCGACGCTCATCTCGTCGGGGATGGGCAAGGCGCCGGGCATGGGTCGCACCTCGGAAAGAGCGAGGCCCACCACGACGGCCGGAACCGCGACCACCATCCCGGCCCACGGCCCGGCCGCGCCGACGTCGAACAGGGCCCTTCGCGAGCGCGGCATGCCATGCATCCGGATGAACGCGCCGAACGTTCCGACGAGGATCGGCGGTCCCGGAATGAAGAACGGAAGGCTCGTCGGAATGCCATGCCACCGGGCGAGGAAATAGTGGCCGAACTCGTGGCTCAGAAGGATTGCGAGCAGGGTCAGCGAGAACGGGAAGCCCGCCGTGAAGGCCCATGGGGAGGAGAAGGGGTCGACTCCGGCGTCGAAAGAGCCCGCGAGAGTCGTCGTCGCGAGCGTGGCGCCGAACAGGATCAGGTTCCAGCGCGGCGAGCGCTTCTGTGCACTCACGACGTCGAGGGGTCGCTCGATTTCGGCTTCGGTCGGCTCCGGCCGTGGGCTCTGAAATTGGGAGGGGTCCATGACGGTGGTTCTTCAACGGTACGCGCGAGTCGGGGGCCAAGGAATCGGGGATCTGCCAAGCGGCCCCCGGGGGCGTGAGAGGCTGATCCTTGTGCCCGAACGGATCAGCGCCGGGATTTCTTGGTCGATTCCGCTTCGAGCCGCTCGAGGATCGCGCCCGCCAGGAGCGGGAAGAGTAGCTCGTGGTGGCCGGTAATCCGCAGTCCCTTGCCTCCGGCGGCGGTCGGCCGGGAGACCACGTTTACACCCGGGCGGTAGTGGCGCAGGAAGTCGAGGTCGAGCGTGACGAGAGGGCGGACTTTGTGGCCGAGATTGCGGGCGAGGTTCAGTGCCTTCACGAAGACCTCGGGCAGGACGACGGCGGAGCCGAGATTCACGTACACGCCGCCCGCGAGACCGGCGACGACCTCGGCGAGTCGGTGGAAGTCCCGCAAGCTGGTTTTGCCGATCGCCGCACCGTCGGCGCCGGGGTGCATGTGAATGATGTCCGTTCCGATGGCGACGTGGACCGTCACGGGGACCTCCAGGCGTGCACCCGCCGCGAGGATGCTCAGTTCGCGGTGCGGGTAGCGCCCCTTCTGGATGTGCTCGCCAATCGCCTCGCCGAGCCCGCGGTTCGCCTTCGCGCCCTGTCGGATCACTTTGTTGAGCACGGCGCCCGTCTCGCGGGCCATGCCGAACTTGCCCTTGTCGAGACCCGGTCCTACGTCCTCGGACGTCTTGCCGACCGCGGCGAGCTCGAAGTCGTGAATGATCCCGGCGCCGTTCATGGCGACCGAAGTGATCACGCCGCGCTCCATTAGGTCGATGATCATCGGAGACAGGCCCACCTTGATCGGGTGGGCGCCCATTCCGAGGGCGACGCCCCGACCTTTTAGGCGAGACTTGGTGATCGCGTCGACGGCGTAGCGCAGATCCTCGCCGGCGAGGATGTTGGGGATGCGGTCCAACCACTCGGCGAACGAGAGGCCGGGTTCCAGTTTCCGCCCGACTTCGCCCGCGGCGACCTTGCTCGGGCGCCCGCCGAGCGGGTAGGTCTTCGCTCGCTTCACATCGAGCTTCGGTCGGGCGGGTGGCTTGAGGGCCTTCACGCGTGTCCGCCCTTGTCGTACTCGGCGGGGAAGAGCTGCCGATCGACGAGATCGCAGAGGACGTGCGACGCGAGAATGTGGCACTCCTGAATGCGAGGGACCTCGCGTGTTGCGGATACGTTGAGGAGGAAGTCGACCTGGTCGCGCATCGCGCCACCGTCACCGCCGGTCATCCCCACGACGAAGAGACCGACCTTTCCGCAGGCGTCGATCGCTCGTAGGACGTTCTTGGACCCGCCGCTCGTCGAGATTGCGATGGCGACGTCGCCGGCCTGGCCGAGAGCCTCGATCTGCTTGGAGAAGATCTCGTCGAAGCTGTAGTCGTTGCCGATCGCAGTGATCGCGGACGTGTCCGTCGTGAGCGCGATCGCCGGCAGTGGGCGTCGCTCGATCATGAAGCGGTTCGTGAACTCAGCGGCGATGTGTTGAGCGTCCGCCGCGCTGCCGCCGTTGCCGAAGAGGAAGACCTTGTGGCCCTGATTGATCGTGTCGGCGATCAGCCGAGCGACTTTGGCAAGGTTTGCTTCGTGTTCCGCCAGAAATTGCTCCTTGGCGCGAATCGACTCGGCAAACGAGCGACGGATGACTGCTTCCATCGTCTGATCTTACGGGCTCTCGGGCCAGGCTGCCACTCGCCGGGGTCGCGTCGCGAAGCGGCATTGACGCGCCTTCTCCTCTAGCCGTAGTCTCGAACGAGGAGGATGAGGTCATGACTGCGTTCGATGGTTTCGAGGCTCTTCGCGTAAACGTCGTCCATGGGGTGGCTTGGGTCACGCTAGACCACCCACCGATCAATCTCCTCGATGAGATCCTGTTCGCCGACTTGTCCCGATTGGTCGGCGAGCTCGAGCAGGACTCTGCGATTCGCGTGCTGGTCTTCCAGAGCGCCGACCCCGACTTCTTCATCGCGCACGCCGATGTGGAGTGGATCCTCCGCTTCCCCGACGCGTCTTCGGAACAGGCCACCAAGCCGAATCCCTTCGTGCAGCTGATGGAGAGGATTCGCCGCATGCCGAAGATCTCGATCGGGATGGTCGCGGGCATCGCGCGTGGCGGCGGCTCGGAGTTCCTCCTGTCGCTCGACATGCGATTCGCCGCTCGCTCCAAGGCGCTCTTGAGCCAGCCCGAGGGCGCTCTGGGGATCATCCCCGGCGGCGGCGGCACGCAGCGGCTCGCCGAACTGGTCGGACGCGCCCGCGCCCTCGAGATCGTGCTCGGTTGCGGCGATATAGACGCGGAGGAGGCCGCGCAGATCGGCTACGTGAACAAGGTCTTTGCCGACGACGATCTACTGCCGTTCGTTCGCTCCTTGTCGGAGCGCATCTCGGCTCTGTCGCCGTCGGTCGTCCGGCTGACGAAGGAAGCCGTGGATGCAGCGAAGCCGGCTCCGACATCTGGATTGGTCGCGGAGACGAACTTGTTCAACCAGGTCGTGGCATTGCCTGAAGCCCGCAACAGCATGGCCGCCTTTCTCGAGGCGGGCGGGCAGACACGCGAGATGGAGCTGCGTCTGGGCGCTCGGATCGCGGACCTCAGCCGACAGCCGCTCGTTCGTACCCGCGCAAAGCGAGCATCCTGAGTTGTCTGACTCCGAGCGGTCGCCGATCTCGGCTCTGATCGGTCGCCTGGAGGTCGAGGCTCTCGACTCCGACCTCTTCCTCGGCAAGCAGGCAAAGGGTGAGGGGCGTCTCTTCGGTGGATTCGTTGCGGCGCAGGCAACCGTTGCGGCGGGGCGCACGGTGGAAGACTCGCACCTGCATTCGCTGCACGCGTACTTCCTTCGGCCGGGGTCGTACGGCAAGCCGATTCGCTACGTCGTCGATCGCATTCGCGACGGGCGCACCTACACCACCCGCCGGGTGGTTGCGCTGCAGAACGGCGAGGCGATCTTCAATTTGTCGGCAAGCTTCACGAAGCCCGAGGGGGGGATCTCGCATCAAGACCCGATCCCTGACGTACCGCCCCCCGATGATCTCCCGGACTGGGAGGACCTACGCGAAGAGCGAATGGGCGTCCGCGGTGGTCAGGCCGCTTTGGAAGTGCGGCCGTGCGATCCGGACGACGAGTTCAGGCCGGGAGTGCCGCGCATCGCACGAAGGCGGATCTGGATGCGCCCAAACGGTGTGGTGCCCGACGATCCGATCCTGCACGCCGCTATGTTCGTGTACGCGAGCGACCGAACGCTGCTGAGCACCGCCGGATTGCCACATGGCCTTGTCATGGGTCGTATGGTGGGCGCGAGTCTCGACCACGCGATGCATCTGCATCGTCCCGAGCTCTTTGAGGGCTGGATCCTGTACGCGGCTGAAAGTCCGGCGGCGCACGGCGCGCGTGGGCTCACGCGCGGTGCGATGTACTCCCAGGCCGGCATCCGCATCGCTTCGGTCACGCAAGAAGGATTGATTCGCGAACCGAAGGCCGATTGATCTAAGGTCCGAGCATGCGTGCCTGGCAAGTTGGGAAGGCGGGGGAGCCGCGTGAAGTGCTCTCCCTCGAAGACGTTGATCCGCCCGAGCTGGTGCCGGGCATGCTGCACGTTCGGGTCGAGGCCGCGGGCGTCGGTCTGCCGGATGTGCTCATGTGCCGCGGTTCGTATCCGCTGACTCCGCCGTATCCCTTCACGCCCGGGCAGGAGCTGGTGGGCAAGGTCCTCGCGGTCGGCGAGGGGGCGCAGGCAAAGGTCGGAGACCGGGTGATGGCAGTGTCCGGGTTCTACCTCGGTCGCGGGAGTTTTGCGCAGGAGTGCCTCGCGCAAGGCGACTTCGCCTTGTCCGTTCCCGACGAGATGCCGCCCGAGCAGGCGGCGGCCTTCGTGATCCCCTTTCACACCGCGTGGGCCGGGTTGTCGCGCCGCGGGGCGTTGCAGAAGGGCGAGACTCTTCTGGTGCTCGGTGCCGCCGGCGGGACCGGTTCTGCCGCCGTGCAACTCGGGAAGGCGATGGGCGCTCGTGTGATCGCGACTGCTGGTGGTCCCGCGAAGGTGAAGTTCTGTCGTGAGCTCGGCGCCGACGTCGTCATCGACTATCGCACACAAGACATCGCCGAAGGGGTTCGGGAGGCAACCGGCGGTCGTGGTGCGGATGTCGCGTACGATCCGGTTGGAGGGGAGGCGTACAAGGCCGCCGCATCGGTCATGGCCCCCGAGGGGCGTCTTCTCTTGATCGGATTCGCGGAAGGAGAGTGGGGGCGTCCCTCCGCCGCACACATGGTCGGTGGGAATTATTCGGTGGTCGGTGTGATGCCCTCGCACTTCGGATTCGACGTGCGGGCGCGGGCGCAGCAAGAGATGCTCCGGTTCTGGCGCGAGGGAGCGCTGCAGGTCCCGGTTTGGCGCGTATTCGAGTTCGATCAGACTGTGGAGGCGGTGGAAGAGCTCGCGTCCGGCCGCGCTCAGGGGAAGATCGCCGTTCGGGTTTCGTAGTTCGGGCCCGACTCGGCCGCCCTGACGCCTAGGCGCGGGCTGATGCGCGCAGTAAGCCTCTGGACCGGAAATGGGGAGTACCGCCTCAAGAAGGAGGCGACCTTGTGAACACCGGTGGCCCCGACTCCCGCGTCCGGCCGAAACCACGAGAAGCTCCCGTGCCCGCGGGAGATCAAGACGAACCACCGAAGGCTCCGCCGACGAGGCGCGGCGAGAGTGACGATTAAAGAAACCGCCGAGACTAAAGAACGTCCCTACTTCGGAAGCCGATTACGATCTCGCTTTCAGAAAAATTGCTGTCTGAGACTCGCGCAATCGTGGGAATTTACGCCACGGGCCTCACGCTCGCGCGAGGAGATTTACGGCGACCTGGGAGCCGTCTTCGTCGCGGGTGACGATCGGTTCGCCGACCGAGACTTGATCCGCCGGCACGCCGTCGTCTTCCGTGAAGATTTTGAAGAGGCGCTCGGCGCGCCGATTCGCGAGCGCGGTGAGATCGGCGTCGGTCACGGACTTCTCGGCCACCATTTCATCGAGCTCGGCCGCGTCGTCCTTGTTGAGAGAGGCGACGTCGTCGTCTTGAAGCGCTTTTCGGATCGCCTTCCGGGTACCCCCACTCGCGAGGTTGCGCAGGCCCCCGAGGAAGCCGCTCTCGCCGGCGAGGGCGGCGAGGACGGCGGCTTCCTTCAACCCGCGGACGTCGTCCGAACCGGCTTGGCCGACCAACTCGATCTTGATTGCGGGGGACGACGACAGGACGCTGCTGACGCGCTCGACCTTGTCCTGCGCGTCCTTCGAGATCTCGTCCGAGCCGGCACGAAAGGAGACCGGTGACGGTGTGATCTCGGCGACTTTGCCGCCGATCATCGTGATCGCGCCCAGCATCTTGAGCGGAGACATGATCGCACCCAAGATGGCCTTGGTGAGGGCCTGCTCGACGACCGAGCCGATGCCGATCTCGGTGCCCTCGGTCGTGCCGCTCACCGGAATCCCCAGGTCGATCTTCCCGGTGATGTCGCTCAGGAGCGCGAGGGCAGCGGAGATCGAGATTCCGAAGTAGTCCTTGAAGAGTGAGCCGCCCTTGGCGTTGCCTACGTCGAGCGCGCTCAGCGTGATGTCGGTGTCCGAATCGTAGCGGTCCTTCGCCCACAACACCGTGGACTCCACGGTCGCGGCGCCTGCGAGCACCGTGTATCCCGCGGCTTGCTGTACGTAGGGGTTGAACTGGGAGAGGGGGAGCTTCTCGACGTTCGCGTCGATGCGAACGCCCTGCGCTGCGGTTCCGGCGCGCACCTTCACGAGAGCATCGCCCGGCGCTCTCAGGTCGAGCGACATCTTCTCGAAGACCGTTTCCGAAGGCGGCACGTCGGCCGGAAGCGCGACGCCGGAGATGTCGAAATGGAAGTCCGTGACTTTCCCGCGGTAGGTCGGCTTCACCGCTCGGTCGACGACACGGAACTCACCGTTCTGGATGCGGAGGCGATCGACGACGAGGCCGATCGGGAGGTTGGCGGCGGGTTCGGCGAACTTCGCGATCTCGTCGACGCCGACCGCCTCGGTCTGGGCGACGAGGCCGCTGCGGATCACCGCATCGTGCGGTTGGTCGGCGTCGGCGGTCTCGGTGGCGGAAGCGTCTTGTAGTTCCGGTTCGCCCGCTGCCGGGGCACCACTGTCCTCCGCGAGTGCTCCGGCTGCGGCCGCGTCCACGCGAACCGTCGGCAAGACGATGCCGTCGGCGGTCAGAGTCGCGCGAATCTTCGGCCCGGTCAGGTGGAAATCGGCAAGCTCCAGGCTCATTGGCGCTTCGGGTTCGGCGACGTTCGCGTGGAACGACCGGATGTCGATTGCCAGCGTCTCCCAGGCGACTGCGAAGTCCTGTTTGCCGTCCTGCGTGAGCACTTGCAGGTCCTCCAGGGCGATCTGGCCCGAGAGATTCGCGTCGTCGCCCGCGACGTCGATCGCGAGCGCCGCCTGCAACGTGCCGGTCGGCATGTGGACGGGTGACATACCGCTCAGATCCGCGTACCGCCCGAGGGCGACGTTCTCGAGATTGAGCTTTGCCTGCACGGATTGTGGTTCGAGCACGACGTCGGCGTCGACGTCGATGACGGCACTATCTTCCTTGATCCGGCCGACGATCTTGAGTGGCGAGGCCGGGTTGCTCGTGAGGCCCGTGACCGTGAGTGTCGGAATCTCGATGTGCGTGTCGCCGGTTCGGAGCGAGGCCTTCGCGGAGCCGTCGACGAGATCGACCGAGCCCACCTTCCACGTCGTGGGAGTCGCATCGATCCCGGTGACGGTGAGCTTTCCGATGTGCGCGTGCCCCGGGCGCCTGTCGGCGACGATGTCGGCGCCGCTGTCGGTGATCTCGACGGTCGCGACCGCGATCGTCCAATCCGTGGGCGGGGCGTCGTCGGCGGGACCGGCCGGAGGTTCGACCGCGATTCCTTCGCTCTGTTCGGCGGTGTTCGATGTGACGGCAGTCGTCTCCCCGACGTCCACAGCAGTAGATTCGAGATCGGCTCCGGTGATCTCTGAGGTGGCCTCGGCCGACGGCTCTGTCGACGCGACGACGTCCGCTGTCGCGACCGCATGGGTATCCGGCTCGTCGGTCGCGGCAGGTGCCGGTTCCTCGTCCGTCGGACCCACGGCATTGGTCGTGTCCGCAGACTCGATCATCGCCGCCGGCGGCATCACGGGAAGTGGAGGCTGTTGCATCGGGCGGAGCAGGACGTTCGCGCCATCGAGCGAGATGAGCTCTAGGTCGACTCGTTGTTGCGCCACGTCGATCTGATCAATTTTCACGCCGAGTCGACGCCACGCGAGTCCGGGCTTCTGCTCGCCGCGGACGTCGATGCTCAGGCCGGAAACGGCAACGTTGCCCGAAACGAGAATGCGCGCCTGGGGATCGACGGTCAGGTGCACCGATGTTTCGAGCCGCCCCTTCGATCCGGTCCAGCCCAAGCTGGGCTCGTGGACGTGCAGCTGATCGAGAGGGAGATTCGCAATGTCGATCTGAGCCTCGGTGAGAAAGCCGTCGTCTCGCTCGGAGATGTTGGTATCGATGCGAAGCGTGCCGTCGCCGAGGCTGGCCTGCACGACGATGCGTCCCGGAGCCGTCGCTTCGGGGTCGTTGATCGCGAGCCCTTTCACTTCAACGGATGGAAGCTCCAGTTCGCGGTAGGTCGGCTTGCCGGGGACGTCGTCGCGGACCCGCAGCCGCGCGCTCAAGAGAGCGGCCCGGTCGATCAGGACGCCGAAAGGTTCGGAGTCGTCCTCGGGTTCTTCTTCCTCTTCTTCGGGGAGGTCGCGGAGGTCGGGGATCACCAGCGTCCCGTCCTGGAGCCGGGCGACGTTCACGCTGAGCTCGTCGAGTTCGAAGTCCTCGATGTTCGCGATCTTGCTCAAGAGAGGCATCCAACGGATGTTGACGTAAGCGCGCTTCCAGGCCACGAGCGCCGTGTCGTTCGGCGTCTCGCCCTCTTTGGGAGCCGCACCGTCGGGCCAGAGCGCGACGTCCTCGAGGGCCACCGCCCCCGAGAGGAGCCAGAGGTCGACGTCCCCGACCGAGACTTCTCCTTCGAGGTATTCGTTGCCCTGCGAGACGATGACCTTCTGCACGATCGTCGGAAGGGTGATGCGGACCAGGAGCAGGAAGCCGACGATGCCGACGAGGATCCATCCCCGCCGGGAAGCGGGCCAGAATCGCCGGAGAAACGACGAGGAGTTTTCAATGCCTTCGGCCACGCCCACTAACGTAGCGTGCGATCCGCTGCGGGCGAAGCCCCGCCGCGGCGCGGAATCATCGGAATCACCTTGCATTCATCGGGGAGTGGGCGGCCTGGCTCCGGATCTTGATCCGCTCGGAGCATTCGCCGCGGCCTGCGCGCTCGCCATCGAGACTGCGACGTCAGCGAGCCCGACCGGAACTGAACCGGGTTCGCGATGCTGCCCAATGGCGAGGTCGGCTCGCCGATCTACAATTCGCCGAGCCTCCCGGTTGCAGGCGGCCCTCGCTCTCAGGACTGTGTGGTCGCCCTCGTGGCCGCGTCCCGCGGTAATGCCGCCGGCGAAAAGAAGCTCGCCGCCTCCGTCGTACAGAAGGGTCTGGCCGGGCGTGGCGGACCCGAAGCGACTCGCTAGGGCGTTCCCTGCCGGGCCCGTCCGAGATCCTGCAACAATCGGGCGCCGGCTCGACCAAGTTGACCGGCGGAGGCGGTGTGATTAAGAGCGGGTGAACCACGCGGGTGTAATTCAGTGGTAGAATGTCAGCTTCCCAAGCTGGACGTCGCCGGTTCGATCCCGGTCACCCGCTCTCTCTTGTCCCTAAAGGGTTTTTCGTTCGACCTCTGAGTCACCCGAGAGCGCCTGACTGAGGGGGTTCCCGGCGGGTTCCCGGTTTTCAGAATTCGGGGGACATTCTCCCACTGAATTACACCCGCGTGTTGGGTCTCCGCTCGCGGGCATGCGCGATTCTCGGTCGAGCTTCGAGGCGAGATCTCACTCAGCGAATTGCTCGCCTCGTCGGGCAGTCCTTCGAGGACGATTCGGGTCTTCTCTTCCGCCGGAAAACGGCGTCGTGTCTTGCGCTGAATGTCGCAGACCTCCTTCGCCGCTCGTGGAGACACTGGCGGCAGACGCGCTTGTCTCGGGGGCGCGGTCGGACGTAGACAGAGACAGGAGGTGACTTATGCTGGGCCGAGTCGAAGAACTTCATCACATTCAGCTCGCCATGCCGCGGGGGCGCGAGGCGGAAGCGATCCGCTTCTACGAGGGCCTCCTCGGAATTCCGCACCTACCCAAACCACCGGGGTTGGATGCTGCCGGGGCCTGGTTCGAGTCTGGAGCCCTGCGGGTTCACCTGGGGGTCGACGCGAAGTTCACCGCCGCGAAGAAGGCCCATCCGGGGCTCCTCGTCACGGGTTTGGACGATCTCGCAGATAGACTCACCGATGCCGGAGGATCGGTCGTGTGGGACGACCGGCTCGTTGGGTTCCGGCGCGTATATGTGACGGACCCGTTCGGGAACCGAATCGAGTTGTTGGAGCCGTCGGACGGAACCCAGGAGGTCTAAATGAGCCTTGCAGACGATGCGGATCGCCGTTGGTTCGACGTTCAGCTCGGTGAGGCAGCGATCGTAACCGAGATCTACCTCCCGAAGAAGTACGCCGACAGCTCGCTCGTCCGCGCGACGCTCCTGAACTCGCTCTTCCCCGATCGCATTCTCGCTCATTTCCAGAATGCGAGTCCGGAAGTGAAGAAACGCATCCTGAGCGTCCTGCCCGGCAAGCTCTCCGGGTACGACGCGCTCGTGGGCTCTCTCGAGCGCTCGAAGCGGCGATTCACGGGCTTCTCCGTCTACGACGTCGAAGGCACGTTCAGTCACGAGATCGACGAGTCGACGGGACAGCCGGGAGCAATCTTCGACGACAGCAGCCGCTGCATCCGCATCATCGATCGTCCCGAGTTCGTGCAGTTCCTCGACCTTCCTGAAGACCGATTCGTCGACGATGAAGAGAGTCGAGAGCAGTTCCAGAGCGTCGTGCGACTATATCTCTTCTCCGGACAGCGGGCGGACCGGTTGAAGGCACAGGTCGAGAGCCTGCCGGACGTCGATACGCCGATCGGTCTGTCGCTGCTGGACGCACTCGGACAGTGGGCCGACCAGGGATCGTTCGTTCTCTACGGCTTCATCGGCTACTGGCTCGGCGTGGCCGCACAGGAGGAGAAGGAAATCTGGATGACGTCGCAACCGACGGTCATCAACCGGTTCACCGAAGGCTCACGCGGTCGCTAGTGCACCACCAGGGACACAGGGTTCAGCGGCTCCACGCTCATGGAACCGCAATCCATTCAATCCCTCGGCGGCCCGTGCGAGCATGAACTCATGCTTCGCTACCTCGAATTCCAGAGCGACTTCGCGTGTCCATGAAGCCGAAGATCGCCCGCTCGAGCTCTCGCCTCCCCGACGAAGCGGCCACCCGCTGGTGGTGGGTCCGGCACGCGCCGGTGCCGCACCTCCGCCACGAGATCTACGGGAACCGCGATGTCGACTGCGACACGTCGGACAGCGACACCTTCGCGTCGCTCGCCGAGCGGCTCCCAAAAGACGCCGTGTGGCACGTGAGTCACCTCAAGAGGACGCACCAGACCGCGCAGGCGATCGCGGACCAGGGATACCCCATCCCGGAGTTGCAGCCGTCCAATAGAATCGGCGAACAGGATTTCGGAGATCTGCACGGCCGTCGGCACGACGAGCACGCGGCGGCGCGGACGGATCCGTTCGTCGGCTTCTGGCCGAACTCTCCGATGGACACCGTCCCCGGTGGGGAGCACTTCGATGATCTCTGCGCGCGGGTGCACGAGTTCATCCGCGCGGGCAACGCGAAGTACCCAGGGCGGGACGTTGTTTGCGTCGCACACTTCGGGCCGATCATCGCGGCCCTGCGACTCGCGCTCGATTTGAACCCGACCTCCTCGGTCGCGTTCTCGATTCCCAATCTCTCCGTGACGCGAATTCACCACTACGCGTCGGCCCCGGCGGGTGCGCCGCCGTATCGCGTCTACGCGGTCGGGGGGTAGGCCTGCGGGCGGTCTTGGGTAGGCCGGTCTCGGGTCGGACGCTGCTTGGCGGGCACCGGCGGCGCGGTGGGTGCTCCGGTCGCCGGCTCGATGTCCGCGCTCATCGTCGGCGCCAGTTCCGGCGGCGTGAACTCGCGGATCTCCCGACCTTCGAGCACCTGTGCCATGTATTTCGTCCACAGCGGCGCCGCGGCGCCGCCGCCGGTCACGCGCCTGCCAAGAGGGCGGCTGCCGTCGTATCCAACCCAGACGACTGTCACGAGATCCGGGGTGAAGCCCGCGAACCAGACGTCCTTCGAATCGTTCGTCGTACCCGTCTTGCCGGCGGCGGGGCGCTCGAGCTTCTTGGCGGCTCGGCCGGTTCCCTCCTGGACGACCGTCGTGAGCATGTCGGTCATGGTGCGCGCCGTCTCGGGCTGCATCACGGGCAGGAATCGCGCGTGCGCGCCCGGGAAGTCGATGGGGTTGCCGTCGGAATCGGTGATGCCGGTGATGAAGATCGGTTCGAACCGGCGGCCTTCGGTCGCGAACACGCCGTAGGCGCGAGCCAACTCGAGAGGCGTGACCTCACTACTTCCCAGGACGATCGACGCGTGCCGCGCGAAGCGCGCCTGGAAGCCGAAGATGTCGAGGTAGTCGCGCAGCGGGTCGATTCCGAGATTCCCGACGAGGCGCACGGTCACCGAGTTCAGTGACTTCGCGAGCGCCTTCCGGAGCGGCACGGCGCCGTAGTATTTGTCGCCGAAGTTCCTCGGGCTCCAGAGGCCGCGCGCGCCGTTGGGGAGCGAGATCGGTGCGTCCATGAATATCGAGTCGGGGCTGAAGCCTTGGTCGATCGCGGCGGCGAATACGAACGGTTTGAAGATCGAGCCCGGCTGACGCTGGGCGAGAACCGCGCGGTTGAACTGGCTGCGTGCGTAGTCGACGCCGCCGACCATTGCTTTCACGAGCCCAGTGTCGGGTTCGATCGAGACGAGAGCTCCTTCGACCTGGGGGTCGGGGTCGAGCGCAAACCGAGCCGTTCCGTCCTCGGCTCGGCCGATCGGATCCACGGCGATTGCGTCTCCAGGACGGAAGAAGCCCGGCTTCAACTTGCCGCGCGCCGCCACCAGGTTCTCGCTGTCCACGCCCCCCTTTTCCCACGGCGTCTGCAGGCGGAGTCCGGCTTCTTCTCCTTTGGTCACGACGGCAGTCACGATCGCGTTCTGCGGGTTGCCGAGCGGGTGCGTTCCTCGCTGGCGGTTGAGGTACGCCTCGAACTCGTCCGGTTTGAGGCGGTCGAGGGTGACGCGCAGTCGGTAGCGGCGCTCGATGTCGCCGAGGCCGGTGTGCAGCGTGCTCACCGCGGCTGCCTGCATCGCGGGGTCCATTGCTGTGTGCACGCGCAGTCCGCGACTCGTGAAGTTCGCGCCGAAGTGCGCCTCGAGAAGCCGGCGCACGTGTTCGACGTACCAGGGCGCGATTGAGTACGTACCGATTCGGTAGCCGTCGAAGGTAGAGGGCTCCGCCGTCGCCTCGCGGAACTCCTCGGGGGTGATCAGGTCTTCATCGAGCATGCGTCGCAATACGTAGCGTTGGCGCTCGATAGCCCTCTCGGGGTTGGTCTGCGGGTTGTAACGACTCGGCGCTTTCGCGAGCCCGGCGAGGAGCGCGGACTGCGCGATTGTCAGGTCCTGCACTCCGACACCGAAGTAGGTCTCGGAGGCCGCGACGATGCCGTAGGAGCCGGCACCGAAGTAGATCTCGTTTAGGTAGAGCTCGAGGATCTTTTCCTTGCGCAGTTTGGACTCCAACTGCGTCGCGAGAATGATCTCTTTGAGTTTCCGCTCGTAGCTGCGCTCCGGCGAGAGCAGGAGCTGCTTCACCACCTGTTGCGTGATCGTGCTTGCTCCCTGAACGATCGTGTCGCGTTGCCAGTTGGCGAGGAACGCGCGCACCATGGCCTGGAAGTCGACGCCGCGATGCGCGTGGAACTCGGTGTCTTCCGCGGCGAGGAACGCGTCCTTCACATGGCGCGGGACCTCGAAGATCGACACGGGGTAGCGTCGTTCCTCGAAGAACTCGCCGATGAGGCTGCCGTCGGCGGCGTAGACCAGGGTCGCCGCCGGAGGTCGGTACCGCAGAAGCTCTTCCACGGGGGGAAGGTCCTGCGAGAGTTCTCTCCAGAGTACGAAGGCGACGAGCCCGGCCGCGACGACGGTGAGCGTCACGGTCCAGAAGAAGAAGCGGAAGATCCGTCTCAGCACGGGTGGGGCCTCTGGCTCATACGTCGTCGTCCGGTGCAGGCAAGCTTCGTGTCACGGTCGGTCGGGCCGGAGCCCGCACAGTGACGAGAACTGCGGCGAGCGTCGTCCGTCCGTCGCCCGTGACTTCGCGACGGGCGAGTCGGCCGTACGGGATGCCTTCTTGCAAAAACAGCTTCTCGATTGCGGAGAGCCGACGGCCGGCCAAGGCGCGTATGTCGCGCGGACTGGCGGGCGGTTGCTGCGAGAGCAGCTCCTGTAGGACTTCCTCCTCGTAGGACTCGAGGTACCAGGATTTCCCTCCTACCCGTGCTTGGAGCGCGCGCCGGATCCGCTCTTTCTCGTCGGTGGCGCCGAGCAGGCGCAGGGCGCCCATCAACCCACCCCGTTCGTCCAGACTCGTGAGCACGGCTCGTTCGCGGAACCAGCGGAGGTCCTGAAGCGACATGGGTGCGGCGAGTTCTATGCGCAGCCGAGGCTGCGACGCGACGAGTCGCGCGATCGACCGGAGTCGGGATCGCGATACCGGCTTGAGGTCACTCTGGCCCGGCGCGAAGCCCACCGTCGTCGGGGTCAATGCACCGCCGGAGCTCGGCGCCTGGTGCGCGCCCTGAATCGCGTCGTAGACCGCGACGTCAAACTGCTCTTCGAGATTGGCGAGGCTGGGGACGCGGATGCGGACGTCGCCGTTCTGATCGCGCAGAAGTCGGAACGCCGAAGCGAGGGGCATTCCGAGCTTGTCGTGGGGAACGGTCGCCTCGGTCCACCGATCGACGTCGGGTTGGTTCAGTACGAGCAGAGTGTCGGCCGTCCAGCCGTCGGGCTCGTGTCGGAGTTCCGACACGAAGGAACCCATCCCACCGCTGAAACGGTAGGGCACGCCGAGCCGCTCCAGGTAGGGCCCGGCGAGGTACAACGGGATCTCCTCACCGGCGACTTCGAGGCCGTTCCATTCGGTCGCTTCGTTGCCCCGGATCTCCAGGAGGCCCAGGTCGGCTCCGTAGCCTTGCAGGAAGAGTTCCTGCGCCTCGAACGGAGACGGTTCCAACTCGGTGGCGGTGCCACTGATCTCATCCACATCGATCACGAGCGGCGGCTCCGCGGATTCATCGGTGAGGCGTATGTGGCCGGAAACGACGGCGAGGCGCCCGATCGTGACGGGGCGGAGGAGCTCGGAGAGTGGGACGGGCGACGGCCGCGTCGCGGCGTTCCCGGCTGCGGCGAGCGCACCTGCGTCGGCATTCGTGTCCGCGGATGCCTCGAGTTTTTCCTCTTCCGGCGCTCCGAGCGACGGGAGGACCCAGCCGTCTTCATCGCGCGCGACGTGGAGATACGGTCGGGTCAGCGTCGCGTCGAAGTGCCAGAGGCGCTCCGGCTGTGGGCCGCGCGTGCGCTTCTCGGGAGCCGGTGTGTTCACGGCAATGTCGATCCGCGCCGCGCCGAGTGCGAAGGTCTCGAGAAGGTCGACCTCCTCTTCGCCCGGCAGGCCGAGTCGCGGGCCGATCGCGTTCTGGAATTCCGATCGAACGGGAACTGCCGGAGCGACGGGGGCCGGGGCTCCGGCCTCGTGTGCTCCGGTTGCCGTCTCCGGTTTTGGTGGCGGCTCCGGAGGGCGGCCGACGACCGACGGGCCGATCACGGAGATGATCCCGTTCAGTCCGAAGCCGGCGGAGCCCGGTTCGAGAAGCACGTCGACGTTCGCGGAGATGCGTCCGCTTCGGATGAGATTCGCGCCGTTGAGACCGACTTCGTGTGCGAACGCGGGGAGGTCGACCTCCTTCGCCGACAGTTGGCCCTCGAGGCGCGGCTCCTCGTAGGAGGTGCGCACGGAGCCGACGAACTCGGCGCTCCCGAGTCCGTGCCGGAAGGTAGCATGCACCGGCGACCAGTGGGAGCGCGGGCCTAGGTTCTCACCGCGGATCGTTGCGACGACGTCGAACTCTTCGTCGGCCGGCCCCGGAACCCGCAGCTGTGCGCCCGTTGCGTCGAAGCGATCGACGGACCAACGCCATGCCGGAACCGTGGGGGCGTTCTTTCGTCCGCGCAGGGTCCGGCCGCGGCGTTCGTCCTTCAACGAGGAGAGTATCGTGGCGCCGAGCTGCGATTCCGGCTGCAGTGTTGTTCCCCGTAGGACGAGCGATCGGACGTGCACGCGGCGCCGCCGAAGATCGAGTGCCGCGATGTCGGCGATGGCGTTGCGGACTTCGGCGGAGGGCTCTTCGGCCCCGGGCAGGTGGATCTTCGCGTCGCGCATGCGCGCCCACCCGGTGAGCATGTTGCGGTGGTCGGGCTCGAGCACGTACCGCATTTCCGCTTCGAGCCGACCTGACAGAGAGTCGTTGTCGATTTGCGGGAGATGCTGGAGGACGCGGTCGACGGGGACATCCGAAGCGCGGACGTCGGCCATCACGGCAAGTCCATCGTCGCGCAGAGAGTAGTGGCCTTCGGCGCGAAGGTTGCCGCCTTCGAAGCTGGCGTCGAGCTTCAAGTTCTTGGCGGCGCCCAACTGGCTCGTCCGCCGGCGCATGGCGGTGACTTCCGCTTCGTGCACGGAGATTGTCAGAGGCTCGGTCCCAGTGCTGAGTGAGCGCAGTTTCAGGGTGCTGTCCCGCAGAGCGACCCGGTCCACTTGCACCGTCCATCCGTCGGGAAGGGTCTTCGGCCTCGCGGGCGCGCCGAGCGTTTCGAGACTCGGCACGAGATTGGGCGCCTCGTCCAGTGTGATCACTGCGCCCTCGAGCGTGAACTCGCGGACCTGGAGACGCTTGTGTACCAGAGGGAACCACTGCAGGTCGATGCGGGCGCGCTCGGCGACGATCGGAGGGCCTAGGGCGTTCCCTTCCGAGGGAAGGCGGGTGACGAGGCCTTCGAGGGTGATGACGGCGTCGATCGGGTCGAAGCCGACGCGGACGACTTTCACGGGGGAGCCAAGAGTGCGCGACAGCCACGATTGCGCCGCGGGGCGCACGCTATACGACGCGATCCAGTAGCCGGCGGTGACCAAAAGCCCGAGGATGAGCCAGCGCACCACGTGAATGCGCCGGGGGCGTCGGCGAGCCTCGGAAGGCACCGGTTCCGGCGCGGCCGCCTCGTCGTCGTGCATGGTCAACTGAACCGTTCCTGATCCGGGGTGTCGAGTCCAGAATTGTCCGCGGACCCCTGGCACGTCAACCGATAGGCGGTAGCCTCGGAGCCCTTCCAGGCGGGGCGCGGGTCGCCCGCCGCAGTCTGCAAGGCTACATCCATGCATATGTCGGATGACCGCTATGATTTCACTCTCTTCGGCGCCACTGGATTTACGGGTAGAGAGGCGCTCCGGTACCTGGTCGAGAAGCCGCCCGCGGCGCTCGGGCGGTGGGCTATCGCGGGGCGGGATCGCCGGAAGCTGGAAGCGCTACTGCGTGACGTCGCGCCGGGACGCGAGGACATCGCGATCGTCGTCGCGGACAGCACCGATCCGGAGTCCGTCGATGCGCTCGTCGCAGGAACCCGCGCTCTCATCCACCTTGCGGGACCGTACGCACGATACGGCGAACTCTACATTCGGGCCTGCGTCGACCACGGAACGCACTACGTAGATCTCACGGGTGAGATCCCATGGGTGCGGCGAATGGTAGACGCCTACCACGAGCGCGCCGCCGAACGTCGCGTGAAGCTCGTGTTCACTGCCGGATACGAGGCGCTTCCGTTCGATCTCGTGACGCTGCTCGCGGCACAGACGATGCGCGAGCGACATCAGGTCGGATGTCGACGCGTCGACATCGTGGCGCACGCGACGGTGCCGTCGGGAACGGGAGCCGGTGACATGCTGAGCGGTGGGACCGTGAACACGCTACGCGAGGCCCTCCGCGAGGGGCCGGAAGAAGGTGCGGACGACCCGGCGGCGCTCATCGCAGGCGACGCGGAAGCGACGGCGGTGCGCGACCGCAGTCCGATCGTCGTCGCGCCTTGGCACGACGACGAGCTCGGCGGGTACATCGGGCCGGTCTTTCCCGCGCCGTTCATCAATCCTCCGATCGTCCTGCGGAGTGCCGCGTTGTTCGCGGAAGCGGGGGCGCCGTACGGAGACGAATTCGCCTATCGCGAGGGAACGCTCGTCGGTCCCTCGGCGGGGCATCGCGTCGCGGCCGAGATGCTGTGTCTCGCCATCCGGGGCATGTCGGGGGTGCTCGCCGGAGGCAACTGGCTGCGCCAGGGGGTCCTCGGAGTTCTCGACCGTGTCGGGCCGAAATCGGGCGAGGGCCCGAGCGAAAAAGCCTTGGCGGAGACGGACTACGGCCTCCGTGCGCGAGGTCTCGGCCCGGCGGGGGAAGAGGTGTTCGTCTCCCTGCGGGCGAAGGGACACCCGGGGTATCGCTCGACGGCGCGGATGATCGCCGAGGCGGGGCTCGCCCTGGCGTTCGACCAAGAGCAGCTGCCGGAGATCTACGGCGCGGTCACTCCGGCGACCGGCGTGGGCGTCGCGGTCCTCGGCCGGCTGCGCGATGCGGGAGTCGAGTTCGAGGTCGAATGACGTCACTCGTGGCGACGCGGCGCGCCTCGCGACGTCGCCTCACTTGAGCTTGGGTTCGATGAGGCCGAGGTCGATCAGGGTTC
Source organism: Candidatus Binatia bacterium (assembly GCA_029243485.1). Classification (NCBI taxonomy): domain Bacteria; phylum Candidatus Binatota; class Binatia (SeqCode); species Binatia bacterium. The sequence continues at coordinate 62,256 of JAQWRY010000071.1, forward strand.
GACCGGTCTCGCGCAGCGTGTCTTCGATGGGATGGGTTTTTAGACCGAGGTTCGTGCGTGCCTTGTCGCAGTGCGCGCGCGGCGCGTCGTAGACCTTCCCGTACTTCTCGATCATCTTCGCCATGGCTGCAGGCGCGCCTCCCACATCGATCTGTGGGAATGACTTCGCGAGATGCGCCTGGAGACGGTTGCAGTCGATCTCGCCGGACTCGTCGGTTGCCGAGAGCTGGTAGCGGTCGCCGTTGCGACACGCGTCGCTTTCGATGGCGAGCACGTGAGCTTCTGCAACGTCGCGCACGTCGACTACGTTCCAGAGATGCTGCCAGCCGCGCTCGCAATCCTTGCCGCGCAGCATGCGACCGAGGAACCACTGCCAGGAGAACACGAGGTCGTGCGCCTTGCCGAGAAGCGGACCGAGAACGACGATCGGATTGATCGATACGGACTCGAACCGCCCGTCCTCTTCGGCGATGCGGTAGACGATGCGCTCGGTCTCCACCTTCGCCATCGCGTAGCCGGTCTCGCCCTTGTCGTTCAGGTTCTCGAGGCTCCAGTTGGGGTCGTTCTCGCGATTGTCTGACGCCCAGTCCGCCTCGGTGTACTGATAGCCCGGCGGCCTGGGGTTCATGATCGCGGCGAACGAGCTCGTGTAGACGAAGCGCTTGAGGTCGGTTTTTCGGGCCGACCGCATGACGTTTTTGGTGCCGTTGACGGCGCCGTCGTACACCTGCTGCGGATTGTTTGCGCCGCCGTAAGCCATCGCGGTGCCCACGTGGAGGATGGCGGAGCACCCGGAGAAGGGCTCGTCGTAGCTGCTCTCTTCGAGGAGGTTCGCCTTGTGGAGAGCGACGCGGCCCGGATGCCCCGCGTCGTTCATAGCGAGAACGTGGTCCGCTTTCTCGGGATTGGTCGGATCCGTGATGCAGGCGCGGACTTGGTAGCCGCGCCGGAGAAGCGTCGCGACGACGTGGGAGCCGATGAAGCCGGAGGCGCCGGTGACGGCGACCGGGCCATCGTTCGGGGAGACCGAGGGCATGTTCGTTCCTTTCGTTCTATCCGCGCAGAATCGGTGGAATTGTCGCGACGTCGTGCTGCGCTAGCCCAAGGCGACCGGAAGGCTCTCGTAGCGATGCCATCCGGGGAGGGCTTGCAGGCGAAGCCGGCCGGGATCTACCGCGAGGCGAAGGTTCGGGTTGCGCTCGAGCAGGTTTCGGAGCGCGATCTGGGTCTCGAGGCGGGCGAGCTGGGCGCCGAGGCAGAAGTGGGTGCCGTGTCCGAAGCCGAGATGGTGGTTGGGGTCGCGCGCGATGTCGAAAGTCTGGGGGTCGTCGAACGCGTCCGGGTCGTGGTTGGCGGCGGCGTACACCGGCAGGACACCGGTCCCCTTCTTGATCGTCACGCCGTGCCACGTGACGTCCTCCGCGGCATAGGTGGGTTTGGAGCTGTGCACCGGGCCGCGAAAACGCTGGATCTCCTCTACGGCTGTGCCCATCAGGCTGGGGTCGGCACGAAGTCGCTCCAGCTGATCGGGATGCTGTAGAAGCGTGAGCACCGCGTTCGTGATCAGGTGCGACGTCGTCTCGTATCCGGCGATGATGAGGAGCAAGCACATCGCGACGAGTTCATCTTCGGTCAGTCGGTCGCCTTCCTCCTCGGCGTGAATCAGGCTCGTGAGGATGTCGTCCTGCGGGTCGGAGCGTTTGCGCTCGATCATCTCGCGCGTGAACCCGATCGTCCGCGGCATGTCCCAGATCATCGTGCGCAGAACGCGCCATCCCGTGAGTCCGTCCGACAGCGCCTTCATGGTGTCTCGGAATCTCGGCATGTCGTCTTCGGGGACGCCGAGAAGGCCGCGGATCACCGTGATTGGGATGGGCAGGGCGTAGGCCTGCATGAGATCGACTTCGCCCTGCTTCTCGGCAGCGTCGAGGAGTTCATGCGTGAGTGCATCGATCTGACCTTCGATTCGGGAGATCGCCCCGGGCTTGAAGGCCTGATTCACGAGAGTGCGGAGGCGCCGGTGCTCGGGGGCGTCCTCGGTGATCATGCTCTGTGCGACGAGTTGGATCGATTTGGGCAGAGGAACCGGGAACCGACTTCCACCCGTGGCGTTCGTGCGGTTGCGAAAGAAACGCGGATCCTTCGTGAGTTGCACGCAGTCCTCGTACCGCGACAGCAGATGGAATCGGACGACGCTGATCCGCGCGGGGCAGACCGGTGCGTTCTCTCGGATCCACTCGTAGTGGCGGTACTTGTCGTCGACGAACTCGCGGCTCGTGAGGTTCAGTGGGAGCTTCACGTCGGTCGGGGCGGTGTGCTCCGCTGTAGCGGTGGCGGCCATGAATATCTGATCCCCGACTTGGCCTCGGAAATCAATCGCTGGCCAAGGTCTCTAGGACGCGGGCTCGCTCTCGCAGCGGATGCATCCGAAGAGCCCGCACGAGGGGCCGTCGACCTCGAAGGTCGAGCAGCCGAACCGTTCGGCGCGGATCTCGCACTCCTCGGGTCGAGCGTTAATCGTGACGAAGCCGTCGCAGCCGTCGTCACCCCCGCCGCAGGCGAGGCCGGTCGTCGCGAGCCACATCGTCGCGGCAATCGCGGCGAGTCGATTTCGTCGGGAGGGCATGGGGGAAGGGTACGTGTCGCAGGACGAGTGAGCGAGCGCGAACCCGTGGCCCGGTGCTGCCCGCGTTCGCCGTATGCTCTGCGTAGGAGAGCTCCGGTGCCCGGCTGCTTCGACGAACGCTTGATTCGCGCGGCGCGAAGACAGGGCCTGGCCGCAGTGCCGCTCGCTATCGGCAGCAGCGCGGGATAGTCGACTCGGACGATGACCAACACGATTCACCGCGTCGTGATCGCCGTTCTCTTGTCCGCGGTCGTCGGCTGCGGGGCGACGAAGCCTGAGCCGACGGGCGGTCCGGCTGCGCCAAAACCCACTTCGGAGTCGCAGGTCGTCGAAGTCGACGTCTTTCGGGCCGTGAATGCGCAGCGTGAGGCCGCGGGTGAGGCGCTGCTCGAGTGGAACGGGCATCTCGCCGTCCTCGCGCGCGAGCATAGCGACATGATGGCGGTCGGGCGGGTGCCGGTCGGTCATGCCGGGTTCGACATTCGGATGCGCGGGGCGGTTTCGCTCTCCGGGTCGAAGAGAGGAGCCGAGAACGTCTCGGCGCAGCCGCGCGAGGCGTCCGAGGTCGCATCGGCGTCGGTGAAGCAGTGGCTCGGGAGCGACAAGCATCGCAAGAACATGCTGGGGCACTTCACGGAGACGGGAGTCGGCGTCGCACGCGTGGCCGACGGCAAGTATTTCGTCACGCAGATCTTCGTGCAGTAGGCCCGGAGTCTGCGCCCTCGAGCCGATTTTACGAAGCGCGCCGTCGACGTTCGCGCGCTCCGTCGCTGGGGTGTTTGCGCGGAAACGCCCCCACGTCTCATCCGACCGTGGACCAACGTTTCCACCGCTATTCCATAGTCGACCCGTCCTGCGACCACGGTACGAGATGGTGCCCGTCCGTCCGCGTTCGGTCGCCCGCGGGGAAGCGCCAGCGACCATCTCGCGTGCGTAGTGCGCGGTTCGGCACGTACCGGAACTCCGGGTCGTCTGCGGGGATCAGACCCTCGCATCGCAGGACCCGCCTGTACCTCGGGCACGTCTTCTCGAGCTGCGGGCCGGTGCACGACTCCGCCCACTCTAGGAGTGTAGCCTCGTTGTGGGTGTCGGCGCATCGCGTGAGGGCGCGCGCCCGAGTGTCGCGAGTACGGCATCCATGAGTCGTCGGGAGAGCGGCTGCATGTGAGCGAAGTAGTCGCGCCACACCTGGGCGAACGCGTCGTTCGGGAGCCGCCCTTCGGCGAACAACGGAGGGGCCTCCGGGTGATCGTAGTATTCTGGTGCCGCCGCGCGTTCCGCGGCCGAGGGCTCGGCGCCCATCGTCCGCAGGAGTTCGGAGGGGACCTGGTGGTCGCGAAGATGGAAAAAGCCCGTCTCCACGAGACCTCGGCGCTCACGAGATCGGTTCCGAGGTCCACGACCGGAAGAGTCGGGGAGGCGGTCATGGCCGGCTTAGACTAGTTGAGACTCTGGATCGAACCACTCAGGCCGGGAAGGGCCGGAAGACGTTGACATCCCGGCCCCTCCAATTGCAGTCTCACCTCACAGAATCCCGCGTGTGGCCCGCCCGGGCCCGTCGCTTCGCGGATGAACAGAGGAGCTTCGAAACCAATGAATGTGCGCTCGATGGCGAGGATCTCGATCGTTCTGTTCACCGTTGTGGCGGTCGTCGCGGCCGAGGCCCCCGCGGAGGCGAAACGTATCGCCATCCCGCGGCCCGTCGTAAAGAACACGACGCCGAGCGGCGGCGGCCCACGAGCGATCCGCCCGGTTCGACCGACCCGGCCGGAGAACCCGGGCCCGCAGAATACGAGCGGCATCGGTCATCCGAGCTTCTCGAGTCCCCAGGCGCAGCCGATCGTCCTGCTTCCGGACGGCTCGCGTGTCTATGTCGCGAACACGCCGGCCGACACGGTCGACGTGATCGATACGGCGAGCGGCAGCATCGTTACGCGGATCGACGTCGGCATCGATCCGGTGGGTCTCGCGGTTCGTCCCGATGGAAAGGAAGTCTGGGTCGCCAACCACGTTTCCGATTCGGTGAGCGTCATCGACTCCGACTCCGGCAGTGCGACCTACGATCAAGTCGTGGCGACCGTGCAGGCGTACGACATGGCGACGCGCTCTACTCGCTTTGACGAGCCAGTCGGGATCGCCTTCGCAAGCAATACGAAGGCGTACGTTTCGCTTTCGTCCGTCAATCGAATCGCGATCGTCGACGTGGCCGGTAAGAGCGTGACCGGGCACCTCGAGATCGGTGCGCAGGACCCGCGGGCGATGGTAGTGCGCGGTGGGCGGCTCTATGTGGTTCCCTTCGAGTCCGGCAATCAGACCGAGCTCGCGGGTTGCCTCGGCGAGGATAATATCGACGGCGACCAGTGTACTTTCGACCTCCTGACGCACGTTGTCGTCGTCAACAACGTCCTCTCGCAGTTCTACGATGCAGACATCGTTCGAGATCCGAACACGCCCGATCGCGATCTCTTCGTGTTCGATACCTCCGATGATTCGGTGGTCGACATCGTCTCGTCGGTCGGCACCTTGCTCTACGGGCTCAGCGTCGACTCGGAAGGGCGAGTCTTCATCGCCCAGACAGAGGCGCGGAACGACGCGAACGGTCGCGCGGGAACGCTCAAGCACGAGCTCGTCGATCTCGAGAATCGTGCCTTCCTGAACCAGATCGGGACGGTCGACTGCACCGCGGATACCTGCGGAATGCCGTCGGTCTTCGAGCTCGAGCCCCTGTTGCCGGACAACCCGGCCCCGGGAATGGCGCTCGCGACCCCCTTCGGCATCGAGATCAGTGACGACGACGCGACTCTTGTCGTTACCGCCGCCGGGTCGGCCAAGATCTTTACGATGGATGCGTCGAGCGGTGCTGTTCTCGGCCGCGCCGACGTTGGCTGGGTTCCGCGCGGGGTCGCGCTCCAGTCGTCGGGGAGCGGTGCGGCGCAGACCGCGTGGGTTCTGAACGCGGTGGCGAACTCCGTCTCCGAGGTCGACGTCTCGGCGCGCACGCAGCCGAAAGTAGAGCGGACGATTGCGCTCGAGGATCCAACCCACCCGGTCGTGAAGCTCGGACGCTTCGCCTTCAACAACGCAAACCAGTCGAGCACCGAGACGTTCTCGTGTGAGAGCTGTCACCCCGACGGGCATACGGATCAGCTTCTGTGGGTTCTCGGTGGACCTGCCTGTGAGATCGAGGGCTGTACGCAGATCCCGCCGCGCAGCACGATGCCGATTCGCGGACTCCGCGATACGGCGCCCTTCCATTGGGACGGCGTCCAGGGCGATCCGTTCGGCGGACGGAACGGCCAGTTCCCGCGCGGCGACGTGCCGGCGAACTGCACGACGCAGGAGAGCTGTGCGCTTCATCTCCTGGAAGGTGCGCTTCGTTCGACAATGTGTGACCAGACGAACTGCCCGAACAACGCGGATGGCAAGGCGGGTCGACTCAGCGGCGAAGAGCGGGATGCGATGGCCGTATTCCTGCTGAGCGTTCCGCCGGTGCCCGCTCGCGAGCGTCCGATCGACGACCAGCTCACCGATCTCGGCATGGCGGGCTTCGATAATTTCTTCGTAAACGAGGGACGCAGTACCTGCGGCGTGACGGGCTGCCACAAGATGCCGTTCTGGACGGGTACGAACATCCCCGGCTCCGGCATGGACGCCCCTTCTTTCCGCGGACTTCCCGATCGTTGGCTGACGTTGCCGCAGGGTCGGTCGAACATCTACGAACTGGTCTCGGCGCTCTCGACCGAGGCGACGAACGAGGTGCCCTGGGACTTCGACAAGGGCTACGACGAACTGTCGATGTGGGCGCTGACGTTCGGGACGCCCACCTCTCCGGCAATCAACCGCAACAGCGGCGGCTTCGGTCCGTTCGGCGTATGGCAGATGTTCCTCGAGGCGAGCATGGGCACGCCGGGCTCGTTCGGCCGCCAGGTTACGCTCAACGAGGACTCGGCGCGGAGCAGTCAGACGTCGCTGGTTCTGTCGGCTCTGGAGACCGCGGCGTCGGACGGCGCCATCCTCCTGCGGGGTGAGGGGGTGCGGTTCGGCGACGGTGGCGCGATGCAAGTCGCGGTCTCGTTCGAAGGCGGTGCATACGCGGACCGCAACGGAGACGGCTCGAGTACCCGAGACGATCTGCTCGCGGAAGCGGCCGCGGGCAGCCTGGTCCTCACGCTCACGGGCCGCATCGGCCCGAACGTGACGGTCGACCAGCCGCAGCCGGAGCTGTGGTCGCGTAGCGACTCGACCCGCGGGGGCAAGCACTGGTTGCCGCGTCTTCCGGGCGACAACCCGATGCCTCTCTTCGGGCGACACATCGCGCCCGGAGCGGCGGTGTTCATCGATGGGCGGAAAGTCGCCGGCCGCGTGGCCTGCACGGGCTTCTCACAGCTCCCGAATTGCTCGAACGAGACGATTCGGGTGCATGTCGATGAGCATCTGTCGGAGCCGGGGCTGCATCTCGTTCAGGTGCAGAACCCGGGTGGACTTCAGAGCAACGAGTTCATGTTCTTCGTGGACTGAATCGTCGATCTGAATGGCACATGACATCGTAATTCGTGGCGGACAGATCGTGGACGGCACGGGCGCAGATCCCGTCGCCGGCGACCTTGCTATCGACGACGGCATCATCACGGCCGTCGGCAACGTCGACGAGAGAGGCCGCCGCGAGATCGATGCGGACGGTCACGTCGTCACACCCGGCTTCGTCGACATTCACACGCATCTGGATGCGCAGATCGGTTGGGATCCCCATTGCACGCCGGTGAGTTGGCACGGCGTGACGACGGTCATGATGGGAAACTGTGGCGTGACGTTCGCGCCCTGCAAGCCGACCGACCGGGAACTCCTCGCGGGTATGATGGAGACGGTCGAGGACATCCCGAAGGACGCGATTCTGAACGGCCTCCCGTGGGATTGGGAAGATTACGGCAGCTATCTCGACGCGATCGAGCGCCTCAACCCCGGTCTCAACGTGGCCGGACTCGTGGGCCATTGTGCCGTTCGCTTCTACGTCATGGGCGAGCGAGCGGTCGAAGAACAGGCGACCGAAGCCGAGAAGAAGCAGATGGCCGAGATCGTGGCGAAGTCGATCGACGCCGGCGCGGTGGGTTTCTCGACCAACCGCTTCCCGCCGCATGTTCTGCCCGATGGCCGATCGATTCCGGGAACGTACGCCGATGCCACGGAGCTGCTCGAGATCGCAAAAGTCGTGGGCCCGCGACGCGCACTGATGCAGAACGTTCTCGACTTCACGGAGTTCGAGTTCACGACGCAGCTGCTGCGCGATCTCGCGACGACGGGTGGGGGCCGGGTGCTGTTCAGCTTCGGCGCCACGATGGATCCGGAGTCGGGCCGCAAGCACTCCGAGTATCTCGCCGGCTTGTGTGCGGGCGGCCTCGACATCTCCGCGGTGACGCAGCCGCGCGGTTCCGGTTTTGTATTTGGCCTCCAGGGTCTGTTGCCCGCGCGGGGTAATTGCTGGGGCGAGCTGCGCCGGATGGGCTTCGAAGGTCGCCTCGGGGCGATCCGCGATCCCGAGTTCGCTGCGCGCCTGGTCGAGCGCGTAAAGAAGGACCCCTCGAAGGCTGTCCCGCCGAACCAGATGTTCTGGATGGGGGCCGAAGAGTCGCCGTCCTACACGTCGGCGGACGAGAAGCATCTGGAAGCGATGGCGGAAGCCGCCGGGGAGCATTGGATCGAGACGTGGCTCCGCCTGTCGAGCGAAAGCAACGGCAAGGCGCTGTTTACGTTCCGCATGTTCAACCAGAACATCGATGCGCTGAAAGAGCTTCTGCAGAGCCCGCATATGTTCCCGATCCTCGGGGATGCGGGCGCGCATGTGTCGCAGATCATGGACGCCGGCTGGGCGAGTTTCGTGCTATCGCACTGGGTTCGCGCCGAGGGCTTGTTCACCATGGGCGAAGCGATTCGCCGAATGACGTCTGGCCCGGCCCGAATTCTCGGCCTGTCGGACCGCGGTCTTCTGAAGGCCGGGATGAAGGCGGACGTGAACGTGCTCGATCCCGCGACGGTCGCAGAGTGCCAGCCGGAGGTCGTGAACGACTTCCCGGGCGGCGCGCCGCGGTTCATTCAGCGCGCGCGCGGATACAAGGCGACGCTGGTGAACGGCCAGGTCAGCGTGGAGAACGGCGAGCACACGGGCATTCGAAACGGCGGGGTGCTGCGGCACCAGGCGTAGTGGACCGCCGGACGGCTTCTGTCACCCGTGCCGCGGGTTGACGGTCGCGGTCTGGCGATATCAAACACGAGCGGAATGTCGGAACCCGTCTCGCGCCCCCGCTTCACCGAGAGCCGCGCCGCTTCGTTTGTCTACATCGGCTTCGTGTACGTCGTCGTTCTTGCCGCGGTGTGGTGGATGTTCGGCATGTTCGCGGCGTCGCCCGTTGTGGCGATCGTTCTGGGGTTACTGGTTGCCGCGCTCATCTGTTGGTTTGCCACCTTGGCGGTGAACAACGGCTCGGTCTTCGACGCGTACTGGAGCGTGCTTCCGCCGGCAGTCGCCGTGTTTCTGGTCTCGGACTCGTCCTTCGCAACGACGACCCCGCGCCAGATCGCGGTCTTGGTAGTCGTGTGGGTCTGGGCGATCCGACTCACCTCGAACTGGGCACGAAGCTTCGCGGGCCTGCACTACGAGGACTTCCGCTACCTCGAGCTGTACGAGAAGACGCCGCTACCACGTTGGGCGGTCCAGTTGCTCCTCGTCGAACTCGCTCCTGCGGTGCAGGTGATCCTTGGCTGTCTCGCGCTGTACCCGGCGATGACGATGGGGAGCAGCAGCTTCTCGGTGTTGGACGGAGTTGCCCTAGCGATCGGGATTTCCGCGGTGCTTCTGCAGTTCGTGGCCGACCAGCAGATGCGGAAATTCATCCGCGCAGGTGTACCTGGCGCGAACATGGAAGCCGGCGCGTGGCGCTACTCGCGGCACCCGAACTACTTCGGCGAGATCCTGTTCTGGGTGTCCCTGTGGCTCTTCAGCGTCTCGGCCGCGCCCGAGGTGTGGTGGACGAGCATCGGGCCGCTCGCGATGATCGCGATGTTCGTGTTCGCAAGCGTGCCGATGATGGAGAACCGAAGCCGGGCTCGGCGACCGGGGTACGATGTGTACGCGTCGCGGACGTCGGCGTTGGTGCCGTGGCTGCCGAAGAAGGGGTGAGCGCGGTGCGCCGATTTTGATCTCCCCGTCCCGCACGGTAGAGCGAGGTCGTGGATTCATCGGCGCAGCGAGACGTCGCGCTCATTACGGGTGCGGCGGGTGGGATGGGGGTGGCGTGCGCGGCCGTGCTCGCGCCGCGTGCGGATCTCGTCCTCACGGATCGCGACTCCGCTGGGCTGGAGAGGGTCGCCGCGTCGCTGTCCGTTGATGTCGGTGCCGCGCCCGCGGTCGTCGCGTGCGATCTCTCTCGCGCTTCGGATGTCGACGCTCTCGTCGATTCGGTGCGTGCCCGCGGCGGGATTCGTTGGCTGGTCCACACGGCGGGGCTCTCGCCCGCGATGGCGGATTGGCGCGAAGTCCTCGAAGTGGATCTCGCGAGCACCGCCCTCCTGCTGGATCGATTCGCGTCGTTGATGCGGCGGGGAGGTGCGGCCGTGTGCTTCGCATCGATTGCCGGGCACATGGGAACCGACGATCCTGTCGTCGACGGTGCCCTGGACGACCCCCTCGCTCCGGATCTCTCGGGGCGCTTGCTCACCGCTCTCGGAGGTACCGAGCCGAGTTCCGGGATCAGCTACCTCTACGCGAAGCGCGGAGTCATTCGACTCTGCGAACGACTCGCGGCGCCGTGGGGGGAATGCGGCTTGCGCATCGTTTCGATCTCGCCGGGGCTCATGGACACGTCAATGGGTCGCCTCGAGTTGATCGGGTCGCCGGAGAAGGAGCCGCTGATCGAGATGACGCCGCTCGTGCGTCGCGCCGCAGACGGTCAGTCCCGGCTGCCGGGAACGGCTGACGACATCGCTCAGGCGGTGGCGTTCCTGTGTTCGGACGCGGCGAGCTTCGTTACCGGGTGTGATCTGCGGATCGACGGTGGACTGATCGCGGCGATGCGGTAGACGTCTCAGCCCATCTTCCCGATGTTCGCGCGGTCCCTCGCGAGCGCACCGATGTCCGTTGGCTCATCATCCTCGAACTTGGGTGGAAGGCCGAAGCCCGTGTACACTACTTTCCGCTCTTTTGTTCGCGGTGGCCGCGCCTCGTGCAGCGTACACGAACAGTGAATCGTCACGTCCCCGGCCCTCGTAGGGATTGCGACGACCGGAAGGTCGACGTCTTCCGCGAGGCCGGCGGCCGGAAGGTTCGTCCGATGCGAGCCGGCCACCACGCGCAGCTCGCCGCTGTCCTCGTCGGCATCGGTGACGGCGATCCCAATTGTGAGGCCGCAGCAGAAGCGCGAATGGCCGCCGCGCGCGCAGTCCTTGTGCCAGCCGAGGTCAGAGATTCCTTCGGTCACGCCCACGGGCTTCACCAAGCCCTCGGCCGACGGCTCGGCGAAGTGCTCTCCGAACGAGTCGGAATGAACGTGGCCGTGCCCGGGAATCGCACCAAGTCCGAGAAAGCGCCCGTCCTTCACCAACGCTTGGAGGTGCGTCGACTGTCGGAGGAAGTTGAGGATACGCGACGGCCGTCGCGTTCCGGCTTTCGTGCGGACCCACCACGACGTGCCGTCGTCGGGGGTCGCCGCGTGGGCGGCGGAGTCCAGGTCGTCCGAGACGCGCTGCATTTCGTCCCCGGTGAAGACGGATTCGATGCAGAGAAAGCCGGCGGGCTGGAGGAAGGCGCGGAGCTCCGAAGGGTCCGTGTCGCGTTGGAAGCGGCGGGTGAGATCGAGCAACGCGCCCTCGCGGCTCTGCAACGCGATCGATCCCGGTTCGAACACCGCCTGGCCGTCGAGTGCCGCCCTAAGGACGACGTCCCAATTGATAAGGTCTCCACCGTCCCCGCCGGTGAGTTCGATGCGGCCCGCTACGGAGAGCCCGAGCGTGGACCTGTGATCGTCGATGAGTTCGGAGAACGCGGCCGCATCTAGTCGTGCGGAGAGATCCGCTCCGGGCTGATCTCGGATGGCGCGGATCGTCCCCGCTTCGGGAACGAAGGTCCACGAGGTTCCGTCAACTGCGAGAGTCAGTGGAGGAACCCCCATGCGCAGCGCGCCCTTCGCAGCAATAGATCCGGTTTCCCGCAGACGCTCCGGCCATTCGACTCGGCAGAACTCGTCCACGTCTCGCCTGCGAACGCGGCGAGCCGGCCGGCTGCGGTAGTCAAGCGTAGACACGGTCGGATTCTGTGATCAGTGTCGCGTGCGGATCAAGGGCATGGGCGTCTGGCGATCAAGTCGTCCAGTACATCCAGGTCGACGTCACAGCGATCGCCGACACGTAACCCAGCGGAAAGATCCACCGGCAGTGAAGGTCCACTCGATCGCCGAGCGCGTAGTCCCCCAGCTGGTCGATCCATCCGACCGCGAGGTTTACGATCACACTCGCGCAGATCGTGATGAAACTGATGAGCAGGTACGTGCTGAGGATCGTCGCGTACGAGATCTTCGGCATGAGCCCGCTGATCGTGATCTGGTAGGCGACGATGGTCAGGATGCCGATGAACGAGATGTCCATCCGGTCGCCCAGCGTCGAGCGGCTCATCCAGAACACGGACCAGGACAGCACCACCAGCATCGTCAGCGGGAAGAGCACCAGGCGCATCAAGTATCCGGGGTTCCGGTGCATTTCGATGTTGAAAATGTAGACCGACGTGGGCGCTTTGGTATTTCCGCCGTAGGCCGGAAGGTATGCATCGACGGCGGCGCTGACGACGGGCGGCCTCCACTGCGGAACGTGGATCCAGTGGTCGTCGTCTTCCCACTTTCCGGTCGTCGATGGATCCTCGCGAAGCACCACCATACTCGAGTCAAAGCCGAGCACTTCGAAGCGGGCGTAGAGGTCTTGGTCGTCGAACGGGAGGCGACGCAGATCCATGCGCGCCTCGGCGATGGCGTCGATCTCCTCGACGTAGGTCATGCTCCCGTCGTCCTCGATCCGAAGCATGAGTCCTTGCCGCTCGTATCTGCCGGCTTCATTCGCGAGGATCAGTTGCGGCCACCAGCCGTCGAAAACCTCGAAGAACTGGTAATTGCCCTGGTAGAACTTCTCGCGGTAGCCGGTCTCGTCCGAATCGAACGCCTGCCGCGGATCCTTCCAGCGCATCGTCACGATGCCTTCGAACTGAATCGTCTCCTGCTCTTCGTCGACGTCGGAGATGTCGCTCAAGTAGAACCCGACGTTGACGATGACGGGCCCGTCGTCGGTTGGCGGGCCGAGAATGTGGCTCGCTGCATGGGCGTTGGGTCCTACGAATAGCGAAGCGGCGGCGACCAGCCAGACGAGAATGCGGCGCATCTGCGGTAGGATAAGTGCCGGGCGTGACGGCGTCGAGCGGGCGACTCAGCGCGGTGGCTGACCCTTCGTCACGCCCTGGAACTACTTGGAAGTCGATCCGGCTCCAGGATCCTTGGGCGCTCCCGGTCCCGTAGGGGGGCCGCGGCTGTGCTGCGGCGTCTGCGGGGTGACGTAGGGGGTCCACTTAAGGGGGCTGTCGGTCGACTCGGCAAGGCGGTAATAAGAAGGCGTGACGGCCACTGTTCTCGAAAAACCGGTTCCGCGTCTCTCTCGAATTCTGCGGGGTGTTGGCGTCGCCTCGTCGATGTCACTGCTGCTCTCGTGCGGTGACACCGGGACAGATCCGACGGTCGCTCCCGAGCCTCCGTGCTCCGGCAACATCGTCGACACGTCGAGCGAGGTTACGCCCATCCACGATCCTGCGATCGCGAAGGAGGATGGCACCTACTACATCTACTCGTCGAGTCCGCTCGCCTCGTTCTACACGTCGCCCGACATGAAGAAGTGGACGCGTGCGGGGCAGGTGTTCGACCAGTTTCCGCCATGGGTGACCGAAGAGTTGCCGAACCCCGATCACATCGGTGCGCCCGACATCACGTTCTTCCGTGGCCGTTGGGTCATGTACTACCAGAGCCACATCGGAGGTACGTGCAACGCCGGTATGGCTTACGCGACGAACGTCACTCTCGACCCGGCCGACCCGCAATACGAGTGGATCGACAGTGGGCTCGTCCTGCGTTCGACGCCGCTGTTCGAGAACCTCGACCTCATCTGCGGCGTCGACGACGTTTGGTACAACGCGATCGATCCGCATCTGTTCGTCGATGACGACGGCACGGCTTCGCTCTTGTTCGGCTCGACGCTCGGTGGCCTCTTCCTGGTCGAGATCGACCAGGACACTCTGCGGCCGACGCAGCACCCGCGCGATTTCGTGATCCTAGCGGCGCGCGACCTCCTGCAAGAAGATCCGATCATCGAGGCGCCCTACGTCATCAAGCGCGATGGCTACTACTACCTGTTCCTCTCCCACAACAGCTGCTGCCAGGGCGAGGACACGAAGTACAAGATCCTCGTCGGCCGCTCGAAGAATCTCGCGGGGCCCTACGTCGACCGCGATGGCGTCTCGCTACTGGAAGAGGGCGGCACGGTCCTCATCGAGCGCGAAGGCAACCTGATCGGTACCGGCCACGCCGACGTGTACTCCGAGGACGGCTACGACTGGCTCGTGCACCACGCGTACGACGCCGATCGGGACTACGAGCCGACGCTCAACATTCGCCGCCTGGTGTGGGACGGCGCTGGTTGGCCGTCCGCGTGTCAGTTGGGCCAATAAGTCGAGCCGTTTCGGAAGCGTATGATAGGTATTGGACTATGAAGAACTTGCTTCCCGTGTTTGCGCTCCTTCTCGTGGCGTGCGGCAGTGGTGCGACGACGGCGACGGAGGAAAACAATGGTGCGCCTCGAGCTTCTTCGGGTTGTGGCCTCGGCTCTCTAGAGGCTGGTACCCACGCGTTCACGTTCGACTACGGCGGGCTCGAGCGTACCTATGAGGTGCACGTCCCGGCGATCTACGATGACAACACGGCGACGCCCCTTCTCTTGAACCTACATCCGTTGGTGCTCGGCGGGCAGCTGCACGGCATCTGGACTAGTGAGTCCCGCCAGAACGTGAAGTCCGAAGAAGCCGGGTTCATCGTGTTGCAGCCGGACGGAACCGGGGGCCTTGCGTCCTGGAACGGGGGCGATCGTTGCTGCTCGCCGGCCAGCACCGAGGGCGTGGACGACGTCGGATTTATCGACGCGCTCGTCCGTCACACCCAAGCACAGCTCTGCATCGACGAGCGCCGGGTCTATGCCACCGGCATGAGCAACGGCGGCTACCTCTCGCACCGAATTGCGTGCGAGTTCCCCGGGCGCCTCGCGGCAATCGCTCCGGTGGTAGGTAGTCTTTCGCAGGAACTCGTCTGCGAGGATGGTCGTGGTGTGCCGGTCTTGCAGCTGAGCGGGCGTGAAGACTCGCTCGCCTCACGCCAACAAAGTGTCGACTCGTGGATCGACGTGAACAAGTGCAGCGACTCGACGACGATCACGCACCAGGTCGGCGGCGTGACGTGCACGACGCATGACGATTGCAAAGACGGCGCGGTCGTCACCCATTGCATCGTCGACGACGGCGGTCACTGCTCGTTCTCCGATGCCGATCCGCAGCTCTCCCCGGGATGCGCGGCGCGCGACGATATCACGTCGCAGGATCTGATCTGGGACTTCTTCTCGCAGTGGCACCTGCCCTGAGGCTCTTCGTCCTGTGAGCTCTTCCTCAGCAGGCTATGACGCGATTCTCCTCGTGTCGTTCGGCGGCCCCGAAGGGCCGGACGAAGTCATGCCGTTCCTCGAGAACGTCCTGCGTGGGCGGAACGTTCCGCGCGAGCGGATGCTCGAGGTCTCCGAGCACTACCTGAAGCGTGGCGGCGTGAGCCCGATCAACGCGCAATGCCGTTCGCTACTCGACGCGATGAAGGCCGAGTTCCGCGAGCACGGCATCGAGCTTCCCGTCTACTGGGGAAACCGGAACTGGAAGCCGATGCTCGCCGACACGGTCGCCGAGATGAAGGAGGATGGGATCCAGCGCGCACTCGCGTTCGTTCTGTCGTCGACGAGTTCCTACTCGAGTTGCCGGCAGTATCGTGAGGACATCGAGCGCGCGCGAGGCGAGGCGGGTGACGGTGCGCCGGAGATCGACAAGCTCCGCGTGTTCTACAACCATCCGGACTTCATCGGCGCGAGTGTGAAGTCGGTCGCAGGTGCGATCGAGCGAGTCCCGGAGGCGCGGCGCGAGCAGTTGCGGATAGCCTTCACGGCGCACAGCATTCCGAAGTCGATGAGCGAGACGTCGGACTACGTGGAGCAGCTGACCGAAGCGTCGCAGCTGATCGCGGACCGGGTGGGCGTCGATGCCGGGCGTTGGTCGCTCGTCTACCAGAGCCGAAGCGGACCGCCGCAGGTGCCGTGGCTCGAGCCGGACATCGTTGATCATCTGCGCAATCTACACGGCAACGGCGCGCGCGATGTGGTGGTGATGCCCGTCGGGTTCCTATCAGATCACATGGAGGTCGTGCACGATCTCGATGACGAAGCGGCGTCGGCCTGCGAGGAACTGGGCCTCAACATGGTTCGTGCGTCGACCGTCGGCGTGGATCCGCAGTTCCTGGGGATGATCCGGAAGCTCGTACTGGAGCGACTTTCCGGGGCGACGCGGGAGAGCCTCGGCCGCTTCGGCCCGGGGCCAGACGTCTGCGCGGTGGACTGCTGTCCCGCGCCGGTTCGGCGCTAGTTCTGCAGCCACCGCACCGGCTCGAAGAAGAGTCTTGCGCCGCCTTGCGTCCCGCCGTAGCTGTTCATTCATGGATACGAGAAACCTGCGCGGCAAGACCGCTCTGGTGACCGGTGCCGGCAGTGGCATCGGCAAGGAGACTGCCCTTCTTCTCGGAACGCACGGAGCGGATCTCGTTCTTTGCGACGTCGACGAGAAGGGGCTCGCCGAGACGGAAGCGAGCCTTCGAGAGATGGGTCGCGAGGTCTTCGCGATGCGCGTGGACGTCGCCGACCGCGAGCAGATGAGTGCGTTCGCCAATGCCGTGCACGAGCGTATCGAGGCGGTCGACCTTCTGGTGAACAACGCAGGCGTCGGTCTCGGTGGCGGCTTTGCCGACACCTCTCTCGATGATTGGGATTGGATCCTCGGCATTAACCTGAAGGGCGTGGTGCACGGCTGCCACTTCTTCGTGCCAAAGATGGTCGCACGCGGCGCGGGTGGGCACGTGGTGAACGTCTCTTCGTCGGCTGGGTTCTTCGCAAGCGAAGCATTGTGCGCCTATTCGACCACGAAGTTCGGAGTGCTCGGTCTCTCGGAGGCGCTGCGCGAAGAGCTGCATCGATCGGGGATCGGCGTCTCGACGATTTGCCCTGGCATCATCGACACGCAGATCACGAAGACGTCCCGCTTCCGTGGCGCGTTCGACACGACGGAGATGCGCGAGCAGCTCGTCGGGGCGTACGCTAAACGGAACTACACGCCGGCCCGCGTTGCCAAGAATATCTTGAAGGCGGTCGATCGAAATCGCGGTGTGACGCCGGTCTCTCCGGAGGCGTGGATCATGTACTACATGAAGCGTCTGATCCCCGTGACGGTGGGCCGAGTCTCCCGGATCATGGGCGAGCGGCAGCGACGTTCCCTGGAGAATTGACGGTCGACGGCCCTTATGGCCTGCGATAGGAGTGCCTCATGAGCATGAAGATCCTGGCCTCGGTGCTGGGTTTGTTGGCTCTCGCGACAAATGTCGCCGCCGCCCCGGTGCGCGGCCGAGTGACCGATACGACCGGCGAACCGGTCGCGGGTGCAATGGTGTCGCTGTCGTACGGTGCGCCGTCGCACGTAACGACGGTGTTCAGCGACGACGATGGTCGGTTCCGAACGCCATCTCTCGAAGAGAGTCCAGATCGACTGCGCGCCCGTCGTATCGGTTGGAAGGATTTGGATCTCGACGCGAGCCAGATGCCGCACGATGCGAGCGCTTCGCCGATGGAGCTCGTGATGGAGCCGGAGACGAATCCGGCGATGGTCGCTTCGCAGCTGCCTTCGAATCGTTGGTTCGCATTGTTTCTCGAGGAGATCGAGGACGAGGAGCATCGCGAGGAGTTCGTGCGGCAGTGCACCTACTGTCACCAGCAAGGCAGTCTCGCGACGCGCGCGACGCGCACGGAAGAGGAGTGGCAGAAGATCCTCGCCCTCATGTCGCGAATGGGCGCGGGCCTCTCGCCCGAGCTGCGTGAGCAGGTGCCCTCGCTCTTTACCAAGGCATACGAACCGACCCGTGCCGTCGCGGCTCTCACGGCGAACATGGGCGCGCCGGACTTCGCGCCGCCTCCCTCCGCGATCGTACGGCAGTCGGCGGTCGAGGAATGGGTGCTCGGTCACGAAGCGTCGATGCAGCACGACCTTGTCGTGCACCCCGACGGTCGCGTGTACTCGGTCGATATGACGCAGGACCAATTGTACCGCCTCGACCCGCGCGTGGCGGACGGCGACCGGAAGAGTTTTCAGGTACCGCGCGGCGAACTGCCATTGGGTGGCATCTTCGCGGGCTTGAACCCGTCGGTTCCGAACGCGAACGCCCACGTGGGGCCGCACTCGCTGCAGGTCGCACCCGACGGGGCGATCTGGATGACGCTGGCGCTTGGAAACCGGCTCGCACGGTTCGACCCGGTAACGGAGGAGTGGTCGATCCATCCACTCGAGTCCGGCTACTATCCGCACACGCTTCGCTTCGATGGCCGAGGTCGCGTCTGGTACACGATGGCCGCCTCGAATCACGTCGGGATGTACGACCCGGCGACCGACGAACATCACTCGATTCAGCTCCCGGCTCCGACGTGGGGTCAGGCGATCGCCTCGCGGCTCATGCCGGCGTTTCTCTGGCTCGCAGACCGCATCGACTTGACGGACGCGGGCTCCGCGAGTGAGGGAATGGCCGCTCCGGTTCCGTACGGCATCGACGTCGCGCCGAACGGCGCCATTTGGTTCAGCCAACTGAACGCCCACCGTATCGGTCGAATTGATCCAGATTCGTTCGATGTGGAGATCGTCGAGACTCCGTTCACCGGGCCACGACGCCTGCGCTTCGACGCGGATGGCAAGCTGTGGATCCCGGCGTTCTCGGCCGGCGCACTCGCACGGTTCGATCCGGAGACGCGAGAGTTCAAGTCGTGGCCGCTTCCCATCGAACCCATCGGCAGCGAGACGCCGTATGCTTTGAACGTGAACAAGGCGGACGGGAGCGTGTGGGTTTGTGGAACCAACAGCGATACGCTGATCCGCTTCGACCCGGTGCAGGAGAAGTTCACGGTGTTCCCGCTGCCGACGCAGGTGACGTATACACGGGAGATCGACTTCGATGACCAGGGGCGCGTCTGGACGTCGAATTCGAATCTGCCGACCTGGCAGATCGAGGATGCGCAGCCGAAGGTGATTCGCCTGGATCCGGATGCGCTTTCCTGAGGGCTTGCTCGCCCTAGTGGCCCTCGTCGGGGTGCTCGCCTCGTCGTGCGCCTCGGGGGTTCGGAAGGACGACGAGGCGGCTCGTTCCGCGGAAGCGGATTCGTTGCTGGCAGGACTCGCTGCCGATGAGCCCCGCCCCGGAGAGTTGCGGGTACGACTCGTCTTCGGAGCGCGAGCCGATCTCGACCTCTTCGTGACGGACCCGGCGCAGGAGACAGTCTACTTCGCGAACTCTCCGAGTCGGTCCGGCGGGAGTCTCGTAGGCGACGTGCGGTGTGGGGATCCGGAGCCTCGCGTCGAGACGGTCGTGTTCCCGGATGCGGGCGCGGGGCGATATCGAGTCGGAGTCGATTACCCGAAGACGTGCGACGGGGTCGATGACGCCGCGGCGTTCGTGCTCGTGGTGGACGGGGAAGGGGTGTCGGAGGTTCGACGGGGGACGAGCACGCCGGGCATCTTCCAGCCGATCGTCATCGAGGTGGACTGGGAGTCGCCCGAGGGCCGGTAGCGGATAGCCGACATGAAGCCCCTTTTTGGCCCCAAGCCGACATAACGGCGCCTTATCAGACGTTTGGGTGCGCCTCCTTCTGCTCATGGGCGGGCAGCTCCATCCCGCTCCGCCGCCAAGAAACGAAGACGTCGGTCGGCTGCTCGTACAGATCCGCAGACGCGTGCTGCGCCTACTCGAGCGCCGCGGCATCTCGTTCGACGATGAATCGAGGGGCACGCTCGCCGAAGAGTCCGCGGCCCGGAAACGCCGAGAACACCTCCCGGTTGCCCGGGTATGTACGGTTCGACACGGCGCTCTCGTACCAGCGTCCAATCACCGATCGTCTTTTGTTCCGCGCGCAGCTGAACGCGACGAATCTCTCCGACTCCGAATACTACGCTTCATCGGCGAACACGGCGACCGTGTAGCCTGGGTATCCCCTACGATTCATCGGCACGATTGGACTCGACTTTTTAAACGCGTCGCGCACGGCGCGCTTAGATCGGCTCTGACTGGCGCGTGACCGCCATCCGAACTGCCGAGGCATCGACGAAGAAAGTCTCGCCCCCATGCGCTCGCTCCGAGAGACGGAGGGCCTCCCTCATGCGGGGAGGGCCCCCTCTCCAGTTCGGGCCCGCAATGACGTGCGGTCAGTTCGTATCAAACGGAGCTGACGAGTGATGGAGAACGATGCGGATGCTTCCCGTCTTCGGCTTCCAGAAAGTCCAGGTCTTTTCGGGCCTGGCGACTCCGCCTTCACTATCGACCAGTTTCACGAAACCCATGGTATTGGCGGTATCGCCGAACAACTGAACGACATCGTCGACGATCTCGCAGCTTTTCCAGTGGCGATAGGTGGCGAATCCCTGATCCTTGCCGAATTGTTCGACGGAGGGGTCAGGCCCGACGAAATACGCGAGCGCCCCGGCGCGATCTTGCCGGAACGTGTTTTTGCCGATGGCATACGTGGGTTTGAACGCCACGGGCCCGAACTCATACGCGTATGCGGCGTCAATGACCGCCTCGGCTTTCGCCTTCGCGGCCTTGAAGCCACCCTCTTGATACGCCGCGTTGATTGCAAGCAGCCCCGCGCACCAGCCGCGCTGTGCCTCCTGCACCTCCTCGAGGGTGATGGTGCTGTCGAAAACCGCTACTCCTGGATTCGCCAACGCAGGCGAGATCGAAATGACGGAAAGTAGGAGTGATGCAGCGAAGATACCGAGTGACTCAAGCTTGAGCATAATCAAGTTCCTTTGATTTCGTGGAAGGGCGACTCTCCCTTCAGTTCAGTGCGGTATTTACCACGGCAGTGTATGCAGATGAAGGATGCCAGCCGAGGCGTTTCCTGGTGGCAACCGAAACCAAAGTCCTTCTGGGGCCCAAGCTCCTTCGAACCCTCGACATCCGCCCTCCCCAGGGGCAATGCAATAGCGCGGTGGACGGTTGCAGCCTTCACCCCGCTAGCCAGGTGGGCGGCAAGGTCTCCCACGTCCAGTCAACGAGCGACGCGCACCACGATCGATCTTCTCGTCCGTCGGGCGCCGCGCTTGGGCGCCCACCGGACGGACTCAGACTACCGGCATTCGCCCACGAAGCAAAACTCCGATTCGAGACCCGGAGGGCAATCCTCCATGGGGCCAAGCACGGTGCACGTGCCGCCGCGCGCAGTCCCTCCCGCGCCAATGCAACCCGACGGGGAGAAGTCGATCGGGAAGCAAGGACCGCCCGGGCCAAAATCACAACAGCCGCCCAACGGCTCGTCGCCCGGCTCGGGCTCGGGCGGAAAAAAGAACGAGAGAGGGAGCTGAACCTCTCCGACGGGTTGCCAAGGATCCTCCACACAGGGGGCCTGCCTACAGCCCTCCGCCCAATGGCACTCGAACTCTTCAAGCCCCTCCTCGCGATCGACTCGCAGCCGGTCGCACTCGACGAATGCCGAGAAGTCATTGCCTCGCACATTTCCTGTGACATGCCCCGTGGCGATCTCGTAGGTGATCGTCCACTCGTTCCCTTCCACGGTCTTCTGCACCAGGGCCGACGACCCATCCCGGGTGTACTGAACCGGGGAGCGCTCCTGCGCTCTTGCTCCGGAAGAAAGAAGAACCGAGCTACCTATGCCAACTAGGATCCACAGCCAGCGGATATTCATGTTGCACGCCCTCCTATTGGGAAAGAACTTGCTCGCGGCCCGCAACACTGTCAATGAGTCCACCTAATCCATGTGCAGTCCACGCACGCCGGCGGCGAGGCCTGGCGTCCGTTCTTGATCTTGGGTGCGGATAGCCGACATGAAGCCCCTTTTTGGCTCCAATCCGACCTAACGGCGCCTTATCGGACGTATGCGTGCGCCTCTTTCTGCCTCATGGACGGGTGCAACTCGGGCACCGGGAGCCCGCATCGTCGTCAGGTGAGTCATTTGGCCTGACCACGACCGAGGGCGGCCCTGTTCGGGTTCAGAGACGGTTGGACCAAATAGGTCGATGAAATAAGAGACACTCCCGGCCCAAACGGAAGGAGAATCCGATGGGAAAGGGACAAAGCGCGGAGAAGGTCGTCCGCGACATTCAGCGCAAGACACGACGT